>CAIYJV010000124.1 GCA_903926605.1 uncultured Bacteroidota bacterium | reverse complement strand
ACAGCGTAATTTACACTTTCGCAATAGTATCTACCCCAAATTTGCAGAAATAAGTTTCAAAAACTCCGACCGTGTCTCGTCTTTCATAAATTGACCGCTAAATGCTGAGGTGGTGGTCACACTATTCTGCTTCTGCACGCCTCGCATCATCATGCACAAATGCTGCGCCTCGATCACTACACCGACCCCTATCGGATTAAGGGATTCCTGAATAGCGTTCAGTATCTGGTGCGTCAGGCGTTCCTGTACCTGCAGGCGGCGCGAAAAACACTCCACCACATGGGCCAGTTTACTAAGCCCCGTTATATAACCATTGGGGATGTAGGCAATGTGTGCCTTGCCAAAAAAAGGTAAAAGGTGATGTTCGCAAAGTGAATAAAGCTCTATGTTTTTTACCAGAACCATCTCGCTATACGACTCTTTGAATTTTGCCGAATTGAGAATCTCCGCAGCATCCATATTGTATCCCTGGGTTAAAAACTGCAGGGATTTAGCCACACGCTCCGGCGTCTTCAGCAATCCTTCCCGCTCCGGGTCTTCACCCAGATTCCTGATTACGTCGTGGTAATTGGCAACCAGCTTTTGTGTTGTATCTTCATCATACAACTCTTCTTTATTATAAGCCACGTCATTAAATTTTAAAGTATACAAAAAATCCTTTTTTTAGTTTCCAAAATAGTCTACATATATCCTTGGGGTCTCGTAAAGGCGCACGCAATGTAATGAGGCACCAGCACTTCTTATTTCAGGCTCAAGCTCGTTCCAGATACCTACCGTAAAATTTTCGGCTGTGGTAAGCTTTCCTTTCATGAAGTCCACATCGAGGTTCAGATTTTTATGGTCCACCCTGTCTGAAATGATCGTCTTTACCAGTGTGCTCAGGGATTGGGCGTTAAAAACAAAACCAGTAGAAGGATCAGGTTCGCCTTTAACGGTAATATGTAACTCATAATTGTGGCCATGCCAGTTCTCGTTTGCACACTTGCCAAACACCCTGAAGTTTTCTGCAGTGTCCCACTGTTCATTATACAGTTTATGTGCTGCATTAAAATGTTCCACTCTCGTCAGGTAAACCATCATCGCTATTTACAACAAATGTAGGCCCTCCACCCCATTTCGCAAAACCTTGCTAACTTGCAAACATGTACATCCTGATCGTGGCAGCGACAACAGCCGAAATAGCCCAAACAATCTCCTGGCTTGACTCTGAAGCCACCCCCGCTACAGGCCAATGTATCTCGTTTACAAAAAATAATCACTTTATAGATTTATTAATTACCGGAATAGGAATTCACAATACCACTTACCAGCTTACCAGACAACTTTTGGCAAAAAAGTACGATCTGGTTTTGCAGGCAGGAGTGGCCGGCAGCTACGACACCAGCCTGCTGCTGGGATCCGTATTGCGTGTCCAGTCCGACCTTTTCGCTGATCTTGGCATTGAAGACCATGAACGTTATCTGGATCTGTTTGATGCAGGTCTTGCCGGGCCGGAAGACCCTCCCTATTCAGCTGGTAGGTTGCCAGCACCGACATTGGATATTCCCGCTCTCGGTGAGCTAACCGGTGTCACAGCACTCACTGTAAATACGGTAAGCGGATGCGAACGGACCATTGAATTGCGGCGGCAAAAGTACCGGTGCACTGTTGAAAGCATGGAAGGTGCAGCATTGCATTTCGTATGCCTTAAAGAAAATGTACCTTTTGTCCAGGTAAGGGCACTTTCTAATTATGTAACCCCGCGCGACCGGAATGCATGGCGCATGAAAGAAGCTATTGTCAACCTGAACAAATGGCTCACCGGTTTTCTTGAAACCCATTTATCTTAAAACGAACAGAACAGCATGAAACTTACTCTGGGCTTTAGTCCTTGCCCCAACGATACTTTTATATTCGATGCCATGGTAAATGGCCTCATTGATACCCACGGACTGGAATTTGATTTTGTGATGGAGGACGTGGAAAAACTGAACCACTGGACCGCGACCGGCAAGCTGGACATCACCAAACTAAGCTATAACACGTTTTTACACCATGCCGACAAGTATGCACTACTGCACAGTGGAAGCGCGCTTGGCAAGGGCGTAGGACCACTATTAGTATCCAAAGCACCGTACATTGAAGCTGATATTGCCGATGCCAGCATAGCTATTCCCGGGTTTCATACTACTGCCAATTTATTGCTTACTCTTGCCGCTCCCGGTGCTACACAAAAGACAGAACTTAGATTTGATGAAATAGAACAGGCTGTACTTGACGGTCGCTTCGATCTCGGACTTATTATACACGAAGGACGTTTCACTTACGAATCTAAGGGCCTTTTCAAAGTTAAAGACCTGGGTGAATGGTGGGAGAATGAAATGAATGCCCTGATCCCCCTGGGCGGCATTGTAATGAAACGCGACTTTGACCCTGAATTGATCGCACTGGTGGATCAGCTGATCGCGGAGAGTATAGCTTTTTCCTGGAATCGCTATCCCGGGCTTTCAGGATTTATCAGGGACAACGCACAGGAAATGGAAGAGGATGTGATGCGCAAACATATAAATCTCTACGTAAATGAATATTCCGCCAACCTGGGCCCGGTAGGCACAAATGCGATCGAGACGCTTTTTAATAAAGCGCATCAGGCCGGACTCCTTGCCGGAAACCAGGTATCTAAGATTTTTTATTGATCATTGTCCACATGCTTCAGTCCAGTTTTACGATCGGTGTTACAGAATGTGGTTGCGACGAGGCTGGGCGCGGATGCCTGGCTGGTCCTGTCTATGCAGCAGCAGTCATACTGCCGCCGGATTTTTACCACCCGCTATTGAATGACAGCAAACAGGTCACTGAAAAAGACAGAAACCTATTGCGCCCGATCATTGAGGCCGAAGCGGTGGCATGGGCTGTATGCTCAGCCGATAACCACGAAGTAGACAAAGTAAACATACTTAATGCGTCTATGGGCGCAATGCACCGTGCCATTGCTAGTCTTAATGTAAAACCGGAACTCTTGCTTATTGACGGCCATATTTTCCCGCCGTTTTTGGGAATTCCGCACCGTTGTATCGTAAAGGGAGATTCCAAATATGCCAGCATAGCAGCTGCCAGTATCTTGGCCAAGACGCACCGAGATGAATTTATGTATAAGCTACATTTGGAATTTCCACAATACAGCTGGGCCGAAAACAAGGGGTATGGCACTGCGGTGCATCGGGCTGCCATTCAAAAAGAGGGGCTTTCACCCTACCATCGCCGCACGTTCAGAATGGGGCCGGATGTAAACAAATTATAAATGAAAATCGTTTTTTAAATCTGAATCCCGTCATGAAATATTTCGTGACCGGTAGTAGCATAGCACAACCAGCATATCAGAAAATCTCCAACAACTCATCCATGTGGTTGACTTCATAAGTGGGATTCCGGCTGTGTTTTAGCCTGCCTGGATTGTAATACACGCTATCCCATCCGGCGTTAATGGCACCCAATATATCCACGTCTATCGCATCACCTATTATGATGCATTCATCGGTGTTGGTATTGGCCAGTTTCAGTGCGTAGTCATAAATGTCGCGGTGGGGTTTCATCGAGTTACTCTTCTCTGATGTAACCAGATGATTGAAAAACCGGGAGATACCGGAGTACTGCAATTTAAGGCGCTGGGTTGTTTCAAATCCGTTGGTGATAAGGTGCATTTCGTACTTACCGTGGCAATATTCCAGTACGCGGAGCGCAGACGGTGTGAGTAATGTCTGTGTGGGTAATATTTCCAGGTAGGCAGCACCTAGTTCGTGCGCCAAAGGCGTATCTGCAATCTTAAAGTCGAGCAGCATAAGCCACATACGCTTCCATCTCAGCTCTTCGCGTTTTATGTAGCCATTCCGATAACGGTCCCATAATTTGTCATTATGCTTGTTAAAGGTTTGAAACAAGACCTCAAAATCGGGTATGCCCCGCTCGGCAAGGTGGTAGGAAGCATACAACTGACGCATGGTGAGTTCGGAATTTTTTTCAAAATCCAAAATTGTGTGATCAAGGTCAAAAAAAAGATGCTTGTAAGATT
>CAIYJV010000123.1 GCA_903926605.1 uncultured Bacteroidota bacterium | reverse complement strand
CCTGTCCGCAAACGGCGCCATATACATCAGATAGTTCCTCTCGCAGTTTCTTTTCGTCGGCAAAGATGGACTTGTGCTTTGTGGCAAGCAAAGTACTACGCAGATCTTCCAGCTTGGTATTATACTCCTGCAGCATCTTTTTCGATTTGGGCAATTTTACCACCTCGATTTTTTCTTTCAGCATTTTCTGGATAACCGAAATGCTATCCACCAGCCTTGCAAGTTCCTCATGCATCCGGTAGCACTTCATGGCAGCTTCAAATTGCAATTTGCGGTCCGCTTCGGTAAACAATTTGTTGTGGCTATCGTGCTGCATCACCAGTTTTGTGCTAAAATCTTTGTCGCCAACCTTCAATTTCACCATGTATGTCCCGGGCAGTACAAAAGGAGCCACGAAATTGGCAAAATCGAGTTTGGTGCCGCCAGTAGCAGTTTTGGGAGGAGTCCAACGCAGATTCCAATAGACTTTATTCACGCCTTTGCGTTTGGTACCGGGTACAGACTGTACCAGTTTACCGGTGGAATCATAAATTTCGATTTTCACTTCTTTTGTTGCCCTATCTTTCAGGTAATATTCAATCGGCAGTACATCGTCAGGATTTCCAGCATCCCAGCCGCCGCTCACAGGTGAGCCGCCGCCTCCGAATAGTCCGTTGGAAATCTCCATGGGTTTCGGATCGAACAAAATCACATCCTTAGAAGCAACGTCCTTTGTTATTGTACGCATGGGTGTGATGTCATTAATGACCATTATACCGCGTCCGTGGGTGGCGAGCAGCAGATCATTGGTAGCAGGCTGAATGGTAATATCGCGCACCATACTATAATCAGGGATATGATTTTTCATCCTGAACCAGGTTTCTCCGCCATCCACCGAAGCGAACAAACCCCGCTCCGTACCTGCGAACAGGAGATTTTTAGCCACCAGGTCTTCTTTTATTTTGTGGGCATAGCCGGTAAAGTCGTTACAAGTAAACATACGCCAGGTTTTACCGAGGTCGGTAGAACGTGCGATGTAGGTCTTCATATCACCATACATATGGTTGTCGAAAGTGGCATACACGGTATTCTTATCAAAGGATGAAGGTTCAATACTACTCACCCATGTCTGTGCCGGGATGCCTGCAGCAGCATAGTTTGTGGCGCAATTGGTCCATGTTTTTCCACCGTCGGTAGTCACCTGCAAATTGCCGTCATCGGTGCCGGCCCAGATTATTTTTTCATCCAGTGGTGATTCTGCAACCGTGAATATGGTACAGTGATTTTCTGCAGAGGTGTTGTCCTCACTCAGTCCGCCAGACTCTTCCTGTTTCTGCTTTTTCTTATCATTGGTGGTAAGGTCCTGAGATATCCTTACCCAGTTTCTACCCTGGTCTGTGGTCTTATACAAGTATTGTGCAGCCGTATATAGATTGTGTACGTTTGCTTTTCCGGCAACAATGGGTGTATTCCAGTTCCAACGCAGCTTTTCTTCGTCCTTGCCCTGTTGTGGGGCAATATTCACCGACTTGAAACTGGTCAGGTCTACCCGACCCATATTGCCACCCTGGTATTCTGCATAAGCCACATTGGGGTCTGACGGATCAGGCAACGCCCAGAACCCATCACCACCATAAAGATTCACCCAATTTGAGTTCATTACGCCTCCCGGTGCTGCCGACGGCGCCATCCACGACCCATTGTCCTGCAGTCCTCCAAACATATTATACGGAGTCTTGTTGTCTGTAGCCACGTGGTAAAACTGACCTACGGGCAGGTTATGCACAAACATCCAGGTGGCACCGCGATCCAGTGAATAATAGACACCGCCATCTGTACCAAGGTACATCTGGTTGGTATAATTCGGATTTATCCAAAGCGCATGCAGGTCGCTATGCACCCAGCCACCGTCATAAGACGCGTCGGTAAAAGAAAATCCACCGTCGTCTGAATAAGAAAATCCAAATCCTGGCCTGTAAACTCTTTTGGGGTCTTTAGGGTCAATAACCACACAGCTGAAATAAAAGGGCCT
>CAIYJV010000122.1 GCA_903926605.1 uncultured Bacteroidota bacterium | reverse complement strand
GATACCCAATCCAGCCATAATGGCAAGGAATTCTGGCCTTGAAACCAATATCCCGGTTCCTTTTCCCGTCTTAGTCGAGGGAAGTGACACCAATTGTTCATATTTAATAGCAGCCAATACAAACGGCAACAGGCTTATTACCAGCTCAGCGAGCTTTAGATCCCTCAAACGCATGAAAAGAGTATTCACTGCAAATTATGAATAAACTGCGAGTGTAGAAGATTCCGAAAAATGTGTTTTACTGAAATGTCGCCTTATTAATAAGGGAACCTGCATTGAGCTATGATGAGCATATCAGAAGTAACCTTGTACACCAATCTGTGCTCAGATGTTATTCGTCGCGACCAATATCCACTTAGATTGCCCCCTGACAAACAACAGCTACAAAAAAATAAATATAACTTAAAGTAACTACCACATCTGGTCCAGACTTTCTTTCAAAAACAGTTGCATCATATCGCGCCTGTAGTTACGGGAGTAATAGTCATTGTCTACCACGCGGCATTTTGAAAGCGCCTTCTTCACCAATGCATCCTTATCCTCACCCTTTTTACCGTCTATTACAACCGGTTTAGGGTCCACACCACCTACCACAATACGCACCAGGCCAGCCTTATCCAGAGATACCGCAGTGGTGAGTGAGGTGAAGTCCACCGCCTCCCGTGGCCGGAGCTTTCTGAAAATGATCTGGTATTCGGTAGTCAATGGCAACACGATACGGGTAACCAGAGAAGTGGGTGAAAGATTGCGGGGCTTAATTCCGTCGCCGGTATATATGGCCTCCAACGGTATGATGCGCACACCGTCGGTGTCGTGCACCTCGAGCCGGGCATTGGCTGCAATAAGTACAGGTGCAGTGTCTGACACAAACTTGGAGAAACAAGCCTTTTTGCCCCCCGTGGCTATGCAAATATCGCCCTCGCATTTCAGGCAATAACCCACTGCTTCGCGCCAAAATTCGCTTTGGTTATAATAACTGCAGCGGTTTTCGCAAAGAACATTTCCTCCCAGTGTGGCCGACTTGCGCAGCATGGGCGAAGCCACTTCTCCTGCGGCCTGCACCAAAGCTGGAAACCTATCTGTGATCATGCCAAATTTGCCCAGATCATCCAGACGCACCAGCGCGCCGATACTCAGGTCGTTACCCGACACACTCACCTGTTTCAGTTCATGCAGACCGGTAATGTCTATCATGCAGTTGTAGTCTACGTTGCCCTGGTATTTGTTCACCAGCGCATCGGTTCCACCTGCAATAAAAGCGAAATCATTTTTGTATTCCCTGGCAGTCTGCAATGCCTCTTGTACCGAGGTTGGCTTGGTATATAGTCTTTCTGATGTCATACAGTAATTGTCAGTGGTTGGTGTTGAGACTTCTTTTGTTTGATGAGCTCCAGTACGTCTTCAGAACGTATGGGCAATTTGGTGATCCTGATGCCCACCGCATCGAATATAGCATTTGAGATAGCGGGTATAACCGGATGTATGGCCCCTTCACCGCACTCTTTGGCGCCAAATGGACCTTCAGGATCTATGGTTTCAATATAGTTAGTATGAATAGGTGGAGTGTCCAGAGCAGTCGGTATTTTGTAATCAATAAAGTTATTGTTCACCAAAAGGCCGTTGTAATATTTCATTTCCTCACTCATAGCCTGACCCATGCCCATGTGCCAACTGCCTTCCAGCTGCCCTTCAACGGTCATCGGATTCAGGGCTTTTCCACAGTCATGAGCACCCCAGATGTTGTTTACTTTCACATGACCCGTACTGGTATTTACTGTTACTTCGGCCACACAGGCACCAAAGCTATAGGATGGGCTTAGTCCTGCTCCGGCACCCTTAAAGTCACCTCCCAGCTTGGGCGAGATGTATTTGCCGCTGACACTCACAGCGCCACGGTGCGCAGTAAGGATCTCTATTGCCTCTAACCAGGACAGAACAAGCGACTTATCGTTGGTGAATACGGTGTCATCCGTAAAATTGAGTTCTTCTGCGGCAACACCTTTTTTAGCTGCAATAGCATTGGCTATTTCCAGCTTCAGGTTTTCGGCGGCATTTTTGGCCGCGTTTCCGGCCATAAAGGTTACACGGCTGGAGTAACTACCCAGATCTACAGGAGTCAACAAGGTGTCGGCTCCGATCACAAAAATCTTATCCATTCCGATACCCAAAACCTCCGATACCATGATGGCCAGCATGGTATCGCTACCCTGCCCTATGTCGTTAGCACCGGATGTAACCAGTACTCTGCCGTCGAAATCTACTTTCAGGTGAACGGTAGATTGTGGCAATTCGTTCCATATAATAGGCAGTGCGCTACCGCTGATGAAAAAGCCGCAACCTACACCCAATCCGTGCCCGTACTCCATTTTACCGTGCCTTTCGTACCAGTCAGACTGTTTTGCCACCACTTGTATGGACTCCCTGCTGCCATTGGATGTGATCCTGTACTGCCCTACTGTAAGAGAATTGGAGTCAAGGAAATTTTTCATTCGTAGGTCAACGGGATCCATATTGATACGGTGCGCGATATCGTCTATCAGTGATTCAACCGCAAAACGCGAGTTCACAGCGCCGTGTCCGCGCATGGCACCGCATTGCGGCTTGTTACTGTATACACGAAGGGTCCGGAAACCGAAATTGTTCAGTTTGTAGGGTGCCTGCAGCAGTACACCGTTGTAATACGAAGTAACTACGCCGAAACTGCCATAAGCACCACCGTCAATATTGATGTCGGCATCCAGTACCTGCAGTATGCCATCGTTGCTGGCACCCAGACTGATGGTCATCCTGGAGGGGTGCCGGCCATGGTTGGTAATAAATACTTCTTCCCGGGTCAGCACTACGCGCACCGGTTTGCGCACTTTCCGTGCAATGTGCGCCACAATAATTTCATGTGGAAAAGGATCGCCCTTGCCACCGAAACCACCGCCGATATAGGGTTTTATCACCCTTACCCTGCTTAGTGGCACCTCCATGGTCTTGGCCAGCGCCCGGTGCAGATAGTGTGTTACCTGTGTGGCAGACACCATTGTCAGTCCGTTCTCGTCCCACCAGGCGGTAGCCGCATGGGGTTCCATAAACCCATGATTGATACCCTCGAATCCGAACGACATGGTGCTTACCACGTCTGCATCCTTCAGGCCCTGTTTCTGGTCTCCAAACCTTAGTTCTGCCTTTTTATGAATATTGTTATTAAACTTTCCTTCATTGTGTATTTTCTCTTCCGGCATTACCTCCGCCAGCGAATCATCAATGGTCAGAAACTCACGCAGAGGCGTGTATTTCACTTTTATCAGCTTGCAGGCTTCCGCCGCTATGGACTCCGAATCGGCAGCTACCGCAGCCACTATCTCACCTATATACCTCACCTTCTCTATGGCTATAGCATTTTCGTCCTGAGATATGGGCAATACACCGAACGTGACCGGGATCTCATGCCCCAGGGCTACATAACGCACGCCCTCCAGCGCCATTGCTTCGCTGGTATCTATATGGTCAATTTTTGCATGAGCATGCGTACTACGCAAAAACTTCACGTGCAAGGCGTCTTTTACTGCAATGTCATCTGCATATTCGGCAATGCCCTGTACTTTCTTTACAGCCTCTATCAAAGGGCGGCGAACCCCTACGGCACGCAATCCTTCTTCCCTGGCAGGCGCTTTATGCACTCCCCCCGGGTACAGACCATTAGACTCCATTGCGTATTCAGCAACAGCCTCAATTACCTTTTTATAACCGGTGCAACGACAGAGATTGCCCGACAATGCCAGTTTTATCTCATCTGTCGTGGGTTTGGGATTGTGCTTGAGAAAATCTATCGCCGTCATTACCATGCCCGGCGTGCAGAATCCGCATTGAACAGCACCCTTGTCAAGAAATTTTTGCTGTAATCCGTGCAAACCGTCCACGGTGGCGACGCCTTCGATCGTGAGTATCTGTGCGCCATCAAATCTCAGGGCTGGGGTTATGCAACTTAATACGGGTTCGTTGTTGGCAATTATGGTACAGGCACCGCAACTGCCCTGCGAACATCCTTCTTTTGTTCCGGTAAGACCGATCTTGTACCGGATCACGTCCGATAGCATCTCATGTGGCTCTACCAGTACGTTATACTTTTTGCCATTTACAATATAGGTGGCTTGCTTCATAGACTTAATAAAATGTCTTGCAATTAAGGCAATTTGCTCTGTTTTTCTCGTGATGAAGATCACCATTCCGCATGACCGGTATCATGACACAAGGCAGCACCGCGCTGCCAGCCGGATTGTGCAAAAGGTGTGCACAGACTGATTTAAACACTAACGGGCAATGGGTACCGCTACTACCTTTGTGCAATGCCCCTTTTCAGAAAATGGGAAATTGGAACAGATGCGGTTGCCGCCATTTGGAAAATCGAAGAACCCTTGTCATTCTTCGAACAGGAAACAGGTCTGCTGTCTGCGATCAACAATGAAAAACGCCGTACCGAGCATCTTGCGGGACGTTACCTTCTACGTCTTTTACAACCCGGCTTCCCTATTCATCTCATCGCCAAAGACGACCAGGAAAAACCAAGAATTCCAGGAGATGAGTTCCACTTCTCCATCTCACACTCCTGGCCATGGGTCGCTGTAGTGACCGACAGATCAGGACCGGCAGGAATAGATATTCAGACTTGGCATCCACGCATTACCGACATTCAGCATAAATACCTTTCCCCTGCCGAACAGTTGCTGGTGGGCACAGACACAAAACGCATCACGCTGGCATGGTGTG
The DNA here is from genome assembly GCA_903926605.1 of uncultured Bacteroidota bacterium. Classification (GTDB taxonomy): domain Bacteria; phylum Bacteroidota; class Bacteroidia; order Chitinophagales; family Chitinophagaceae; genus CAIYTT01. The sequence goes on along the minus strand of CAIYJV010000122.1, from coordinate 2,476 downwards.
CTAAAGAAAGTGCGTACAAATGGAATGGTCGCCGGGGCGTAGAGTTTATAGAAGAATTGCCAATTCAAAGTTTCACAGAAACGGAAAATCCAAACATAGAAATTTTAATAAATAAAGAATCAGCACCCCAAATGGTGCTCATTAAAAGCATCCTTTTGACCGAATTTGCCTGTTGCTATATACAAGAGGCCAAAATAAGTGCCTGCATGTAAATAAATTACAATTATTTGCAATGTTGATATTTTTTGGAATTTTTCTAAAAAAAGTTTGATTTTTTAATTTTTTACCTACATTTGTACAAATTTTAATGTTATGTCGTCACTACGTTTCCAGGCTCTTCAATCAGTTCAGAGCGAAGAGAAAAAAATTACCGGGTATGGTGAAAAGAAGATCACCGCAATATTCGGGAGCAATGTATTCAGCGGTCGGACGATCCGTGAATACCTGAGCGATGAGGCTTACAAAAGCCTGATGAATTCTGCAAAATCCGGACTCCGGATCGACAGGAAAATGGCAGACCAAATTGCGGCGGGAATGAAATTATGGGCCGAAGAAAGGGGCGTTACCCACTTCACCCACTGGTTTCAGCCACTTACAGGCACAACCGCCGAAAAACATGATTCGTTCTTCACCATCAAGAGCGATGGCACTGCCATGGAACTTTTTGACGGAGACGCACTGATACAGCAGGAACCCGACGCATCCAGCTTCCCCAACGGTGGAATCCGTGCTACGTTCGAGGCTCGCGGCTATACGGCATGGGATCCATCGTCTCCAGCCTTTATCATGGAGACCGGAACCGGCAAAACGCTGTGCATACCCACTATATTTATTGCGTACAACGGCGAGTCACTCGATTATAAAGCGCCACTACTCAAATCTATCGCAGCCCTCGACAAGGCAGCAGTCGATGTGTGCCATTTTTTCGATAAGAATGTAACCAAGGTCACTGCAACACTCGGCTGGGAACAGGAGTATTTCGTGATAGACGAAACATTGGCCAATGCCCGCCCCGACTTGCTCATGTGCGGCCGTACCCTGCTTGGTCACAGTCCTGCAAAAGGACAGCAGTTGGAAGATCACTACTTTGGTTCTATTCCCGAACGCGTGTTTGCCTTCATGCAGGACTTCGAACAGGAATCCTACAAACTGGGCATTCCACTGCGCACCCGCCACAATGAGGTTGCTCCAGCTCAGTTTGAGTGCGCACCTATTTTCGAAGAGTGCAATATCGCAGTAGACCACAACACGCTCCTTATGGACGTAATGGCTCGCATAGCCAAACGTCATAAACTGAAGGCGCTGGTACACGAAAAACCATTTGCCGGCGTAAACGGCAGTGGCAAGCATAACAACTGGAGCCTCGCCACCGACACAGGCGTAAACCTGTTGTCGCCCGGTAAGACACCACGTACCAACCTGATGTTCCTGACGTTCTTCGTCAACACAATTAAGGCTGTACATGATTATGCCGATCTGCTCCGTGGTTCTATTGCCTCCGCAAACAACGACCATCGCCTGGGTGCAAACGAAGCCCCTCCCGCCATCATTTCGGTTTATATCGGCAAGTATCTGTCCGATGTACTCGACGAAGTGGAAACAAGGGTTAAGGACAAGTTCACTGAACAAGATGAAGTGATCCTGAAACTCGACATCCACAAACAGATACCCGAGCTCATGATGGACAACACCGACCGTAACCGTACCAGTCCGTTCGCCTTCACCGGCAACAAGTTCGAGTTCCGTGCCGTGGGTTCCTCCGCTAACTGCGCATCGCCCATGCTGGTACTCAACACCATTATGACCCAGACGTTGAAGCAGTTTAAAATGGATGTAGATGCGCTGATCGAGAAGGGTGAGAAAAAAGAGATAGCGCTGTTGCAGGTTTTGCGCGATTGCATCACCAAATCAAAGAAGATCCGTTTCGAAGGCGACAACTATAGTGACGAATGGGCGGAAGAAGCCAAACGCCGTGGTCTGTCTAACTTCAAGACTACTCCCGAAGCACTCGATGCCTATATTACAGACCACTCTAAGTCTTTGTTCCTGGGCAACAACATCTTCACCAAACGCGAACTGGAAGCACGTCACGAGATCATGCTCGAAGAGTATGTGAAGAAAGTGCAGATCGAAGGGCGCATACTGGGTTACCTTGCTACAAACCACGTACTACCCGCAGCCATATCTTATCAGAACACCCTCATCACAAACGTGAAGGGCCTGAAAGACCTGGGATTGAAGGAAGATGCCTATCAGGCTCAGCTCAACCTGGTCAAGGTTATCAGCACCCACATCAATGCCGTGAACGACAATGTGGAAGCCATGCTCGCTAAACGCAAGGAAGCCAACAACATTGAGGATATGCACCACCGCGCACTATCCTACTGCCACGACGTGAAACCATATTTCGACACCATCCGTTACCATGCCGACAAGCTGGAACTCGTGGTCGACGACAAACTCTGGCAGCAGATCG
>CAIYJV010000121.1 GCA_903926605.1 uncultured Bacteroidota bacterium | reverse complement strand
TCGAGCACAGTACCGGTAACAGAAAAACAGACTTTAAATTTACCGTCATGCTTTTTGATCAGATCCAACAGCATTTTGTTGGTGGGTAAATAGCATTTCTCGGCTACTTTCAGAAGTATTTTGCGATTGGCGTAATCATCAAAATAGTCATGCTTCTTTCCGATGTCAAAAAAACGGTATGTACGCAGACGAAACGGCTGGTGAACCTGAAAATAAAAACAAATATTTCTCATATACCCGTAACGTTTTGATAGATTTTTAATAACTTATAAGCAACATTATCCCATTTAAGTTCTTCCACTTCCTGATGGCCCATTTTTGCAAACATCTGCGCGATGCCGTTATAGTTAAGCAATGCATGAATAGCATCTGCCATTGCGTCTATATCCCAGAAGTCTACTTTGATGGCGTGGTCCAATACTTCAGATACTCCGGATTGGCGGGAGATAATAACAGGTACGTTATTCTGCATGGCCTCGAGTGGAGAAATGCCAAATGGTTCTGACACTGAGGGCATGACATACACATTGCTGATGTCGAACATTTTTTTTACCTCCGGCCCTGTAAGAAATCCGGCGAAGTGAAATTTATGACCTATCCGGTAGCGTGCCACAAGTTGCACCATGCGCTGCCACATATCGCCCGATCCGGCCATTACAAATCTTACGTTTTTGTCTACTTCAAGTACTTTCCTGGCTGCTTCTATAAAGTATTCCGGCCCTTTTTGAAAAGTGATCCGGCCCAGGAAAGTGACAATTTTTTCGTCAAGCGGATTCTGATACCGTTCCTTATGAGTCACGCCTATTGCCACAGCGTTGTGCAGGGTGACCACTTTGTCGGGGGCAATGCCATAACGTTCTATTATTACGTTACGGGTACGATTACTCACGGCAATTACCTGATCGGCATGCAACATTCCCTGACGCTCGATCTCATAAATATCCTGATTCACCGATGTGCCCGACCGGTCGAATTCTGTGGCATGCACATGCACGAAAAGCGGTTTGCCAGAGACCATTTTTGCGGCAATGCCTGCAGGAAAAGTCAGCCAGTCGTGCGCATGAATTACATCGTGGTGGTGTTCCTGTGCTATCTTGGTTGCTACCAGACCATACCTGCTCACTTCTTTGAACAGATCTGGACCGTAGGAGCCCGAAAAGGTAAATTCGTTGGAAATAATAGATTCTTGGATGTCGGTATGGTCGTGCAGAGTCACATCCGTAAGGCGTTCAAATTCTTCAGGTGCCATATAGGGAACCAGCCTTGAGCTTACTTCCACATAAGTCATTTTGCTCCAGTATTCCTTGAATATCCTACTGGTCACATCTATTCTCTGTTGTTCAGCCGATACGATCCGGGCAGCCCGCTGGTCTTCGTCTCCAAAAGCCTTTGGAACCACAAATACCACGTCAATATTGTGGTAGGCCATTCCTTTCGTAAGGCCGTAACAAGCAGTCCCCAGCCCGCCGGATATGTGCGGGGGAAACTCCCAGCCAAACATTAATACCCTCATTTTTTAACCTTTTTTTTCTTTCCGAAATTGGTCGTCATATCTTCCATTCTGAGCAAAGCGGACACACTCCACGCCTGCGATATCGCACCACGCGCTGCATGGGGCGGATCGCCGTCGAATATCTCAGAAACGGTGGAAATGCCGTGGTCAAGAACGCAGGGTTCGAATCCGTGGTAAATCTCTTTTATGTAATCAACTCCCGATGCGCCAAATAGTTTCAGGTAGGCAGTTGCGAAATGCTCCAGTTGCCACACCCACACCGTGCCCTGATGGTATGCCTTATCCCTTTGTTCCTGGTCGCCCTCATATTTGCCTTTATAATCCGGGTTTTTGGGCGACAGCGTACGAAGTCCTCTGGGCGTGAGTAGTTCATTTTTTACTACTTCCACCACTTCGAAAATCATGCTTTCTTCCAGCATACTATGCGGCATAGATGCCGCTATGATCTGGTTACTGCGAACCGAAAAATCTTTGGTCTCGTCGGTAGCCACATCTGCCAGTTTCCTACCATCCCAAAAAACAGAAAGGAAATTAAGTTTTATTTGTTCCGGTAAGTGCTTCCACTGGTCTATTACTTCGTCATCCTTGCTTTGTTCAGCCAGTTCAAGCATAAAGCAAATGGCATTATACCACAATGCGTTTATTTCCACGCAATAACCTATCCTGGGTGTCACAGCAACTCCACTCACTACTGCGTCCATCCAGGTCAGCGCTTTACCGGTTTCTCCTGCCCATATCAGATGGTTGGGTTTCATTCCCGTATTGTTCAGTGTACCGTACCGGTAACTTTCCAGCACTTCCATCACCGGACGTTTGTATTTCGACCATATCTCTCGTCCGTTACCCGAGCGAAGCACGTATTGTTGCAATGTCCAGATAAACCACAGCGAAGCATCTACAGAGTTATACGATGCGAATTGACCCCGTCCCAGATTGGGAAACAATCCCCGATGCAGATCGGGCAGATAATCGTCTATTACTTTAAAAAATGTAGTGTCATCATTCTGAGTCAGGAGTAGTCCGGGTAACGAAATAAAGGTGTCCCGGCTCCATTGTCCAAACCAATGCATTCCTGCCTTGATGCTGGTTTTGCCAGTCTCATCTTCAAATACAAACTGACGGGCCGCATGAAGCAGACAGTTTTTAAAAGTCGAGCGAACGAGCCTGGTATCTGATTCTTTCTGGAACAGTCGCTTCATCGTAACCGGATTGATCTCGCTGGTACCGGCTGTGAGAATGAACTCGTCTCCCTGCTTTATTTCCAAATCAAAAAAACCAGGTACAAAAAGGTCCTCTTCAAAATCGTAACCCCTTTCTTTTTCC
>CAIYJV010000120.1 GCA_903926605.1 uncultured Bacteroidota bacterium | reverse complement strand
AAATCCTTTATCTGCATTAAGAATAACGATACAAACTAATAGCATTCCGGGCTCATCGTGAGATTACAATTTCTTTTTTTTGAAAATCTATGTAATTTTAATCAAAATTTCGGCATGTGCAAAACCTGTTATAACCGTGGATATAATGACTACCCTGAGTATTCGGCAGTAAGAATACAGCACAAGGTGGATTATATCGAAGGATATAAGAAGAAACAGAACGAAGTATTAGGTGACGAAGAAAAAGAGAATACACATTTTTGCAAAAAATGCTACGACAATGGGGTACGTAATGTAAACACGGGAATCTGGTGCCCTCCGCTTACCACAAAGTTGGGTCATTACGACTCTTACGAAAAAGGATACTACAGCGGCGGCGGATCATCGGAAGGTGAGACAAATACAGAAACATCAGCCGCCGAAACCAGCCGCACAGACTACGTCCCGGTATCAAATAAATTGATCAGCAATAAATTACTTATCAACCCTAAGTTCATCGCTTCGGTATTAGGCGTTGTACTGTTGGTGACACTTTTTGCCGTTCCCTCTATCCGGAACTCTATCACCGGCCTTTTCAGGGGCGAACAAGACACGACTTCGGTAGCCGATGCCGCAAAAACTAAATCCAACGATGGGTTGGGCGGTGTCCAGAGTGCAGATCCCATGCCAACGGAAGAACCAGTGAAACAAGCCGAACCTGCTAAGCCAGAACCGGTAGCAAAAGAAGTGCCCAAATCTCCAGCAACAAAACCAGCCATACAACCTGTTACCAAACCTACGGTTGCAAAAACGAAGGAGCCAAAACCAACTTCAGTACAAACGACCACTGCAGTACAAAAAACAAAACCTGTGTCGAAAGGTGCGCCTGCAATTGTGTCTGCATCATCGCACCAAGCCGCTCCGCCTAAAAAAGAATCGCTCAAGGCTGCACCAACGCTTGCTTCCAAACCAAAATTAAATTCTGGCACTCACCTCTACCCACCAGCCAAAGCAGCAAAACCTGCTGAAACACAGGAGATGGCAAAAAAACCTGCACCTACTGCAATATCCGATTCTGCAGCTACGGTGCAAAAGCCAGACCTGACCAAGGCCGCAGCCAAATCGCAAAAAGATCTCTTGACCAAATCTGCTGCGAAAAACAAGAAACCCGAGACGCCAAAAACAAAGCCGGAGTCAGCGCAAAAGAAGACCATAGAAAAAAATACAGAACGCTTTGCCGATGCCACGCCACGATTCAGAATGGTTGAAAACAAACACCCATTTCGTGAAGTGAAAGACGAAAATGATACCCTTACCGTAACCCGCAGACCCGGTGCTAACATTAGGGTTAAAACCAGTGAAACCGAATCGTCTGCTTCTGAAAAAAAATCGGCCAACGGAAACAAAACTATTGCCGCCGCAGCCGGTGCCCATCGCACCGGACGATACTATATTTACCATCTGGAAGGTGAGGGTGGTGAAGAGGGCAGAAAAGAACCCTACGGTGGCCGGTTTGTCTTCGCATCCAGAAGATTGCTGAAAGAGGCCGATGTTGCTACGCGCACCTGGGACGAACTGACCATTATGCTCAACGAAATATACGCCCGCCACAGCATGATATTCGCCGACGACTCACTGAGACACTATTTTACCGAAAAATACTGGTATAGTGGCGAGTTGAACGACATATCCAACCTCTTGTCCGAAACCGAGAGACAGAATATAGAGGTCCTGAAAAAACATCTGAAAAAGTAGTTCACAACTATCCAATTACTGCGGATGAATTTGATTAAAGATTTTCTGGCAACCCGAATAAAGAAAAACTGTGCCTGGTACGCCATCCCTATCAGTATACTGTTCACATGGCGTTACACCCACGTACGCCATATACCCTTTAGCAGCACAGCCTCAGCCAGGTTGTACTTTGTGTTTCTGGCACTAACCTACATTGTGCTCATGGTTGTATTCTTTATCATGTATGCGATGGCGAACAACCAAACAAAGCACTAGGCTGCATTTTATGGCCCCTGTGCGCTTTTGGTCAATGTACCACGACTATTTTCAGGCGTTGGATGCCTGTGGGCGTAGCTAAAACAACCCAGTAAAGCCCGTCAGCAAGATACTGTACGGGAAGTACAAGCACCGGTACCCCCTTGCCGATATTGCCGGCCGCTACTGTTTCACCTGCTGTATTTATCATTTGATACCCGGTAGCAGCCGACCAGTTAAGACTGACATAACAATAGGCTCGTGCCGGATTGGGAAAGACGGTGCATTCCTGACTCACGCTGTCTCCGTATACCTGCAACAGATCGTTGTTGGCATATTCTGCCGTGCTGTCTATCAGCGAGTCTGCTCCTGAAGCGCCATACCACAGTTGCGCATGGTATTGACCAGGCGGCAAACCATCTATGTCAATATTCAGGCTGACGCTATCCCCCGCCCCTAGCTTGAAATCTGCAACCCGGACTGAATGGCTGAAAAACGGGTAGGCGTCACCCTTCAATTCAACCGTAACGGTACCTTTGTAATCGGACAGTCCTGTATTAATAATGCCAGACGAAAGCGAAAACGGCCTGTATGCGTATAATGCCGCGGTCTGCGATGTGATCACACTGTTCATGATCAGCAACCGTGAACGGTCGGGTTCAATTCCAGCCAGCAGGCTGTTTGTTTTCATAAACGAAATTGTATCGGGCACAATGCTGTCTATGGAATAATAGCCATTGTAGTATCCGCCCCATCCCCAGTTGAAATGGATCAGATTGTTGTTGTCAAAACCGTCGGCTATGAACGAATGCCCCTCAGAATCGTTCATTCCGTTGTATATCACCGGTCTGCCCGACTGAAGTTCCGACTCTATCACCGTCAGCCACGAATTATCATTATAATCCTGACGATACAATCCTCTTATTCCCGGCTTATAACAGAAAAAATTTGTGAGTGAAAACTGAGCATTGTACCGCAATGGGCAATTTGCCGCAAGTACATAGGACGAACTGGAGTTTACGCCGTAGTCCATATTTACCGACACTCCTGCCTGATACATTATTTGCGCCACCGCAGCATTTTCGGCAGACAGCGTATTGGGCATAACCGCCCAGTTATAACCTGTATGCCCGAAATTGGCGCTAAGCACGCCGAAGGCATTGTCGCTGTATGCGTGAAAGCCTATACCATGGGCGGGCCATTGCCAGTAATGCATTATCTGTGCCATAACCGTAGCCACGCAACCGGTTAGCGCGCGGGCTTTTGCGGCCGTATCGTACGGGCACTCAGAATTATAAAATTTTGTCTGATTCCAGCGCGTAGTCAGCATGGGTGTTACCGATGTAGATTTTCTCAAAGCGGACAGAGAGCCTGACTTCAAAGCCATCCATTGCGCCACATACCTGCTTTCTCCCTGTTCGGGCTGCAACTTCAGCCAGGCCAGATCATGGGCGTAGCCGGACAGCCACTTATAAACCGGGACAGGTACAGAGTCTGCAGCGATAGCGCACTCGTCCGACCAAGCCAATATGGGCCGTGCGCGATCGTCGCCGGCAACCAACACAAAACCGCCTTCAGGAAACCGGAATAAATGAAACGCTCCCGTATTGTCGCCACTCCAGGTCAAATGAGTAGCCGATTCAGTATTGTGTACTCCCCTTATACGACCATCGCGAAAAGAAACGCTTGCAAAATGATTGGCAATCGCGCGGGCAGTAAGCGAATCAACCGTTCTGGCCGATGTGCAAAAAGAAAAAAACACCCATAAACACGTCCAAATTTTTCTCATGATCACCTTTTGGCCTGTACGAATATAATAAACTACAGCCGCCCACACGACACACTATTGTAATTTCCTGCAAATTGTTACCATGGCTGCACGATTTTTTATTTGACAATTGGAGTCTTGATCCCTATTTTTGCAAATCAGAATAAAAATATCATAACTATGAAAAGAATTGGTTCGGGCGGCCTGGTTGTTTTGGTACTCATATTAGTTGCTGCGATTTCGCGCATTGTAAATGCGCAGATGCACCTGCCAAACTATGCACCGCTGATCGCTATTTCTGTATTTGCAGGAGCAGTTGTCCGCGACAGAAAATGGCTGGCTTTCCTTGTACCCGTATTCGGTCAACTTACAGCCGATCTTTATTTCACGCTTTTCACCCACATACCTGGCTTTTACAGCGTGGCCGGAATGCTGTTCAATTATGGCGGCCTCGCCGCAGCTACATACCTTGGCAGCCGTATGAATCTGAAACCAATGAGTGCCCTGCTTACAACGCTGGGCGGCGCGCTGGTATTTTTCGTCATTTCGAACTTCGGCTTCTTTATGGAAGGCTGGAACGGATATTCTGTAACCGGACTGGTAAAAACCTATGTCGACGGTGTGCCGTTCTTCAAGTACACTTTTGAAGGCAACATGGTTTGTGGCATTTTGCTTTTCGCCGGCTGGTTCCTGCTCAACCGCCAGCGCACAGCCACTACCGCCAAAGCATAACGGAAACAAATACTTATTATAATTTTTTTCGGGGAAACAGTTGCTAATAAGCATTTGTTTCCCCGATTGATTTATATTTATGTTTTAATACTCCTATGAAATTTGCGTTGTTCACTTTTGGCATCCCAATTTTCGCATTGCTCTGTGTTGGCTGTAGCGAGCCCAACCCGCATGCTGCCGCCCGCACACTGGACGAAGTGGTCACTACCGTAAACGACAGCTTGTTCCGTGTACAAAAACAATGGAGCAAGGCGATGGCCTATGCTGTAAGTTCGGGCAACTATTCCCGGCTGAAACCGGCCCGCCTGAGATTTGAACGATGCCTTGATCATGCAGCCCGTACCATAAAACCACTTGAAAATGTAGCTGGAAGCGACGAAATGCTTACCAGCGAAATGGAATTGCTTACGATCGAGAAAAAGACCGTTCTGCCAGCCTTCCAACCCTTCGAAAAACTGCGCGTCAATACCCCGATGATAGAAGTGACGCTGTGCCTGGACAGACTGAAAGAAGCTGGCGTTATCGAAAAAAACGCATTGTCAAAATTCAAGGCATCGCAAGCGCGTTACGAAGAACGAAACGGTTTTTTATTCTCTGAACGAGCCCTGAAAAAAATAAAGGGAGACACCACGGTTTCAACCCAGTAAGATACACCGGAATAAAGATTATTATTTTTACAATAAACTGACAAAAATCACCAGCCACAGGTAGGAATTGGATTAAATTTGGCGCAAACTAATTGCGAATGAAATTTATTGTACGTTCCACGGAATTGATTGCTGCTGTTTCGTTTTTTTTAACTCCGGTTCTTAGCCATGGTCAGGATACCAAATCGCTCACCTACCCGGATGAAAGGCATTTTAAGAATATGCGGCAACTTACCACCGGAGGGGACAATGCCGAAGCCTACTTTGGTTTCGACAACGAGCACATCACCTTTCAGCGACGCAATCCGGCAGAGCATGTAGACTGCGATCAGATATTTTATGGCTCTATTCCCACCACCGACACCGGCCGGTTTAACTACAAACTGGTGAGCACCGGTTTGGGACGTACCACCTGCGCCTACCTCATGCCCGACCACAAACATTTTTTGTATGCATCTACCCATAAGGCAGACAAAGCCTGCCCACCAGAACCGGACCGTCAGAAAATAAAAAAATACGTTTGGCCAATTTATGATTCCTACGATATTTATGAGGCAGATTTCAACGGCCATATTGTAAAACAGCTTACCAAATCTCCCGGCTACGATGCAGAAGCCACGGTTTCACCAAAAGGAGACCGTATCATCTTCACCAGCATGCGCAACGGCGATATTGACCTGTACACCATGAAACTGGATGGCAGCGATGTGAAACAAATCACCCACGATCTGGGATATGATGGCGGTGCCTGTTTTTCTCCGGACGGGAAAAAGATAGTTTGGCGTGCATCGCGCCCCACTACTCCCGATGACATAAAAGAATACAAAGACTTGCTGGCTCAGGGACTGGTAGCACCTACGAAGATGGAAGTATTTGTAGCCAATGCCGACGGCAGCGACGCACACCAGGTAACACACCTTGGAAAAGCAAACTGGGCCCCTTCGTTTACCCCAAGCGGTAAGCAAATTGTATTTGCCTCAGACTACGAATACGAGAGAGGATTCCCCTTCAATCTGTATCTGGTAAACCTTGATGGTACCGGACTGGAGCGCATTTCGCACGACGGCAGCTTCGATGCATTCCCGATGTTCTCCCCCGACGGAAAGAAATTCATATTCTCTTCAAACCGCAACAACGGCGGCGGGCATGATACCAACGTCTTTATCTGCGATTGGGTGGATTAAGAAATCTGACATTATAAATTGAAAGCCCCGGAATTGTTCGGGGCTTTTTTGTGGTGACCCAGAAAAACGCTAAATTTTCTTTGTATAGATATGTTTTTACCATACCGAATATTTTGAATTACACGAGTAAAATTCACTTTTAGTTGGAAACAAAATAGAAATGTGGCGTTACTTTTATTTTTCGAAATTTTTGGCACTATTTTTGCTATATTTTTTGTTAATAATTAAAAAGGGAAAGCAGACTACCAATTGCTAAAAAAAATAGCAAATATTATTATCGCAGTATGGATGTCCATGCTGTTACTCTTCGGGGGTATTTCTACTGCTTTGATTCACCAGTTTGTGAATCACAAAGATGGCGTAGATGTTGAAAGTAAGGGACTTGTATTT
>CAIYJV010000119.1 GCA_903926605.1 uncultured Bacteroidota bacterium | reverse complement strand
GTTTCTTCTTTTTTCTCCTTCGGGGCAACAGCGACATCTTCCTTTTTCTTCAGGTTGTCGAACATAGAACCTTTGGGCAGTGCGATCTCGTCACTTTTGCGCTTGGCAGCTTTGTCTGGCGCAAAGTGTACCTGGGCAGCCCGGTACATTTGTTCAGTTAGTTTGGGATTGCCGCTTACTTCAAATCCTTTTTCGGTAAGAAACGCAACAAGCGTCTCCTTACCTACATTAAACTCTTTAGCGGCTTCCAGTAACCTGGGTGTTTTTGTTGTTGTTGTTGTCATTCTACTGTTCCCTTCTGAATTATTGGCAAAGTTAAACTTCAGCCAGTACCCGATTACAAACCTACGTCATTTTGCATGATAGAGTTTGCGTTAATTATTCATTACTTACATAACATGCTGAATTGCAGTTTTTAAGAATCTATTCATTGCTAAATTCTGCTTCCAGTACGCGGCGCACGTCTTTAACCGTCTCTTCTTCAAGGTCGGTTCGTCTTACAAGTTCTTCCAGAGATAGATCGAGTACGCTCAGTGCGGTATCGCAACCAATGCGCTTAAATTCGTCTATGATCCATGGTTCAATTTCATCAGCAAATTCGTCGAGGTCAATATCATATTCCACATCTTCTTTCAGATCGCGGAATACATCTATGCTGTAGCCTGTGAGTTCCTGAGCCAGTTTGATGTTCACACCCTTTTTGCCAATTGCCAGAGATACCTGATCCGGATCGAGGTACACATCCGCGCGATGATCTTCATGGTTCAATTCCATTTTATTGATCTTAGCGGGCGTGAGTGAGCGCTGTAGCAGCAGTTGTATGTTGTTGGTGAAATTGATAATGTCTATGTTTTCGTTCCGCAGTTCGCGAACAATACCATGGATCCTGCTGCCCTTCATGCCCACGCATGCACCCACCGGGTCAATACGGTCGTCGTAGCTTTCCACTGCTACTTTGGCTCTTTCGCCGGGTTCACGAACTATTTTCTTTATCACGATCAGGCCATCCATGATCTCCGGCACTTCGATTTCGAGTAGTTTTTCGAGGAACGAAGGATGGGTGCGGCTCAATATAATAATGGGTGAGTTGTTGCGCATTTCTACTTTCTTCACTACAGCGCGTACGGTCTCTCCTTTTTTGAAGAAGTCTGTAGGAATCTGCTCTGTTTTGGGCATGATAAGCTCATTGCCTTCATCGTCGAGAAGCAGAATCTCTTTTTTCCAGATCTGGTAAACCTCACCGGTAATGATATCGCCTATGCGGTCGGCATATTTTTTAAGCAGGTTGTTCTTTTTAAGGTCGCCGATTCGTGCAGCCAGCGTTTGTTTGGCAGCGAGAATAGCCCGGCGTCCAAAATTTCGTACATCCACTTCCTCGTACACTTCTTCTCCCACGCTATAGTCGGGCTCAATCCTCTGCGCTTCCGTGAGCGGAATCTGCAGGTTAGAATCTTCTACCAAACCATCTTCTACGATCTGCCGGCGACGGAATATCTCAAGGTCACCTGTCTGATCGTTCACGATCACGTCAAAATTTTCGTCTGTGAGGTATTTTTTCCGGAGGAGGGTCTTGAATACGTCCTCCAACACCTTCATGAGGGTGGGACGGTCAATGTTTTCCGCTTCCTTGAACTCCTGGAAGGAGTCTATTAGATTAATACTTGCCATAATTCGCGATTTTTGATCACTGCCTGTACCGGGCAGACAAATTGATTAAAAGATGATTTGAACGATTGATTGTTTTATGTTGGTGAATGGAATTTCCATGGTGACGGGTTCTTTTTGCTTGGGTAATTTTACTTCAAGTGTTATCTGATCATCAGATACTACTTTTAATAATCCTGTTTTTTCCGTGCCGTCTGCCAGTGTAACACACAGTTTCCGCCCGGTATTTTTTATATATTGCCTCACAAGGACCAAAGGCTCGTCCACTCCGGGGCTGGATACCTCGAGCGAGAAATCTCCACCCGGAAACAAACCGGATGATTCCAGTACGGGGTATAGTTTCTTGTTGACCAGAATACTTTTCTCTATTGAAAAGCCCGAATCCGATTCCAGAAACAATTTGATATTGTTTACCGGCTTAATGCGGATATTGGTAATAAACATATCCGTATCGGAGATCAGGGGTAATACCAGTGCCTGTATTTTATCTATTAGCTCATTCATACTCAAAAAACGAGGGGACAATTATGTCCCCTCTGAATTCAATGAGTGCAAATGTACAGCATTTTTTTATAATTAAAATACCAGTCTGAAATTTTATGTCGACACATAACCCGATCTATTTCAATTCAGATGTGCGAATAATGTGAAATTCGGCACATCGTGATTTTAACCTGACGCGATGGCTGTAGTTCGTAGTGTGTTGCCGGACCAAATATTTTTTAATTTGGTCTTAATACCATATATTTACCAACAGAAAAAGTTATTTATTTTCGGGAAATAAACAAATTGTGAAGTTTTTCGGAATTGAGCGATGCGTATTAACATGAATTTACCACTAATAACAGAATGAAAAAGATTTACATTTTATCTCTGCTGGCGTTTTTAGGCCTGAAAAGTATAGCGCAAACTACATTTAATTATACCGGTGGTGTACAAACTTATACGGTACCTGCCGGTGTAACCAGTATTACAGTAGATGCGCAAGGCGCAAAAGGGGGCGGTGTAGACTGTGCTTATGGCGGGGGCACTTACCAATCGCATGGCGGTTGCGGTGGCCGCGTACAGGCAACATTGTCGGTAACACCCGGACACGTCCTCAATATTACTGTTGGCGGTGCAGGGGCAAATACCGGGGGCGGTGGCTATGGCGGCGGCGGGAGTGATCTGGCGTTTTCCACCACGTGGCCCGGAGCGGGCGGTGGCGGCGGAACGCGGATTGTGGACAACACTACCGGTACGTTGCTGGTTGTTGCCGGCGGTGGCGGCGGCGGTGGCGGGGACTTCTGCGCAGGATCAGGCTATGGGCTCAGTATTGGTGACGCGGGTGGTGCCGGCGGTGGTTTAACCGGCGGTAACGGAACTTCTAATATTTGTGGAGCAGGTACCGGAGGAAAAGGAGGTACACCTACTACGGGAGGTGCTGCCGGCGTATGTTCTGGCATGTCAGGTTCTGCGGGTTCCCTTGCAACGGGTGCCAACTGCACTACCCCCGATGTGGGCAGTGGCGGCGGCGGCGGCGGCTATTATGGCGGCGGATCTGGCGGCTACAGCGCAGGCGGCGGCGGCGGTTCGTCTTATACAAATGCTACTTATGCTTCTGCAATTACACATACCCAGGGCTACACCTGTGGCAATGGATTATGCATCATTAACGTAGCCTGTACACCGCCAGCGGTCATTACTTCGGCTACAACGTTTGCGGTTTGTTCTGGTTCTACTATTACATTGTCTGATGCGACAACGGGCGGAACATGGAGCAGCAGTGCTTCGGGTATCGCGTCGGTTTCAGCCACAGGCGTGGTAACCGGTATGGGTGCTGGCGGCACCGCAACAATTTCTTATACCATTTCCACAGGTTGTTATGCTTTGGCCACTGTAACCGTAAATCCCTTGCCAGCAGCTATTTCAGGTACACCTGTATTGTGCGCAGGTAATAATACTACATTGACCGATCTATCTGGTGCGGGCACCTGGACCAGTTCAAATACCACAGTAGCAACCGTTGGTTCTGCCAGCGGTGTAGTGTATGGACTGAGCACTGGTAACAGTACTATTGTTTTTACACTTACGGCCACAGGTTGTACAACCAGTGAAGTTATTACTGTAAACCCCGCTACAGCTTCTATTGCCGGCCCAACTGCTGTTTGCGTGGGTCAGATTATCACACTTACAGATGCTACACCGGGCGGTTCCTGGTCCAGTTCGTTGCCGGGAACGGCTTCAGTAGTGGCTGGTTCCGGCGTTGTGACTGGTGCGGCCGGAGGCACTGTAACCATTACTTATGCTTTACCCAGCGGCTGTTATTCCACATATAGTGTAGTTGTAAATCCGCTTCCTTCCGGCATCACCGGATCGACCGCGGTTTGCCAGAGTTATACAACCACCCTGGCCGACGCAAGCGGTGCTGCAGGCACATGGAGCAGCAGCAATACAGGGGTAGCACCCGTTGGCGCCACAACCGGAGTTGTTACCGGCATGACCACAGGTTCTGCGACCATTACTTATGGGCTGACCGCTACCGGATGCTATACCACATTCCCAATAGTAGTAAATGCATTGCCTTCTGTAATTCAGGGCCCTGCTGAGTTTTGCGCAAACGCGACCACAACGCTTACCGATTCTATGGCCGGCGGGACATGGTCGAGCAGCGTGACTAGCGTAGCTACTGCCGCGACAGGCGGAGTATTGACGGGTGTGGGCGCAGGCACCACGATCATAACCTATTCTCTGGGCTCGGGTTGTTATGTGACCCGTACCGAAACAGTTGATCCATATCCGGCCCCGATAACCGGATCCAATGCAGTTTGTTCAGGTTCCAGTATTACGGAATCCGACATTACCGGCGGGGCTACGTGGAGTCTGGTCGGCACAGGTGCGACAATAGGTAGCGCCACTGGTATTATTACAGCCACGCTGCCAGGATATGTTCCTGTGGTGGACACAATTAAATATACTATTACTGCTACGGGATGTAAAGTGGTTAAGCCCGTCACCATCAATCCGTTACCGGGTGCAATAGCAGGGATTTTGCTCATTTGCGATTCTTCTACCACCGCATTGTTCAATGGATTGTCTGGCGGTGTGTGGACCAGTTCCACTACCTCGGTAGCGACTGTCAATGCTACTACTGGCGTGGCATACGGGCTTGCTCCCGGCATATCAGATATTACATATACAATACCTTCAACCGGTTGTATGACGACGTCTGCGCTCACGGTGGCACCACCACCCGCGCCGATCAGCGGTGTGCAAACTGTTTGTCCGCTGCTCACCACTACACTTTCGGATGGCAGTGTTGGCTACTGGCTTAGTGGCTCGCCTGGAATAGCAACCATAGATTCCTTCACAGGTCTGGTACATGGAATTTCGTCAGGTACCGCAGTTGTTACTTATGTACTTGGAGTCTGCAGTACTAGTGTGGTTGTAACGGTGAATCCGTTACCTGCTTCAATTGGAGGTCCGAATTATGTATGTACCAACGGTGCAACAATCACGCTTACCGATGCCACGCCAGGCGGTTCCTGGTCCAGTAGCAGTTCGGTTATCGCTCCGATCAACGCAACTTCCGGTGTACTTACCGGCATGAGTACGGGTACAGCGGTCGCGACCTATCAATTGTCGGCGACCGGCTGCTATCAGACGCAGGTAATCACTGTAGACCCGCTTCCTGCTCCGATTACTGGTGCTGATTCTGTATGTCTTGGATATTCAACAGTTTTAGCAGATGCGACGTCCGGAGGCATTTTCAGTTCATCAACCACCGTCGTGGCAACTGTAGGCGCCTACACCGGTGCGGTGACCGGTGCATCAGCTGGTTCCACCGTAATTACTTATACCCTACTGGCTACAGGCTGCTGGATAACCACTGCGTTTCATGTTAATCCGATACTGAATGTAAGTACGGTGGTGTCCGTATCACCCGACGATACGATCTGCGCCGGGAACATAGCCACCTATAGCGCTGCTTCTGTGAATGAGGGCACATCGCCGGTGTACCAATGGAAAGTGAACACGGCCACCATCGCAGGTGCAACAGGGAGCAGCTACAGTTATGCGCCCATCAATGGAGATGTGGTAAAATGTATACTTACCAGCAATGCTACCTGTGCTATACCCAATGCAGCCACCAGCAACAGTATTCACATGACGGTAAATCCCGTCACCTATCCAACGGTGACCATGTCGCCGGGTAGCACGGATACTTTGTGTACCGGAACGGTGCAAACCTACTCCGTAACGTCAATGTGGGGCGGCGTATCGCCGGTATACTTATGGACTGTGAACTGGGCACCTGTAGGTACAGGCTCGACCAGTTATACTTATACACCATCCAACGGAGACATTATACGTTGTGGAATGATCAGTAGCAGTCAGTGTCCGGTCCCGGATACGGCATTTGCAATAGATACTGTTGTCGTTGAGGATTATAAAACTACGGAAGTGACCATAAATGGACTGGCAAGCCTATCGGCCTGTCAGGGCAATATGGTTACGCTGACGGCTAATGAATCGTGGGGTGGCTGGGGGCCAACTTATAGCTGGACTGTAAACGGTGTGTCAACTGGTACGTTTGACAATACTTATACCTATCTGCCCACCAACAATGATTCGGTTGTTGTCACGATGGTAAGTAATTATTTGTGTCCGGTTCCGGGCAATGTGGCTACAGGTCAGATAACGGTTATTGTGGATCCTGTAATTGTGGTGACCATAACAGATAGTTACGGTGGTCTGATTTCGGAAGGAAGTTATGACACTCTTGTCGCACATGTGGCGAATGGCGGATTGGATCCAACCTACCAGTGGTACCGTAACGGTACGCCTATCCCCGGAGCCAATTATTATAAAGTGGCCCTGAACACATTCGTAGACAAGGACTCTATCAGTGTAATGGTCGTAACTGGCAGTGGCAACAGTTGCGCTGGAGTAAGGGGGTATAACTGGCTGATACTTCAGGTTGCCCCAGAGGGTGTGGCTCAAGTTCAGTCCGGAATGGGAGACCTGAAACTTATGCCTAATCCAAGCAATGGTACTTTCCGGGTTTCCGGAAACGTGAACACCAACTGCACAACAGTAGGAATACGAATGACCAATGTGATCGGACAGGAGGTTTATAACGGAAGCGCAGTGCTTAATTCCGGTAAAATAGATGAGGTGATAGGGCTGAATCAGTCCCTGCCAGACGGAGTCTATACACTGAGAATAGGTTGCGACGATCGCATTTTCGTAGGCCGCGTGGAGATCAGGCGGTAGTAAGATTAACAACAAATACGTGGTTCAGTTTCCGGGTCTTGCGGCAGGGAAATTGAACCATGTTTTATTTCTGTAGCATACTCGGTTACTATCGGTAGACAAATTGTCGATCTGCGAGAAACTCTAGCCAAAGTTAGGAATAGGCTTCATATATTAACTGACGATTTATATGAAAGTGGTCATCATCGTAAAAATTCTGAATTATTTTAACAATGACTGTTTTTTTCTTAATTTCACCACAAATTCAATATTTTCAACTTTATAGAGTATGAAGAAAATTTATTTGCTGCTGGTTTTCTGTCTGCTGGGTAAACTGACCTATGGTCTGTCTACCATAGGCAATGCGACGGGAGCAGTAACGGCAGCCACCTTTTGCGCGCCGGCTACAAGAATAATTTGCCAGTTTTCCATCGCGCAAACAGGGGCCAGTACTACACTTACTACCGTAAACTTCACTACAGCAGCAGGTTATGCTGCGACAGATGTGACGGCATACCAGTTGTGGAGAAATACGACCAATACTTTTGCCACCGCAACTGCAATAGGAACCACCTATGTAGGCCCCACATTGGGTCCCGGTGCACATGCTTATACTGCAGGTGCAAGTGCCCTGACCTCTGGTCCGGGTGCAGGCGTAACCTATTATTATTGGATTACGGCAGCTGTCCCCGCAACCGCCGCAACGGGCAACAGTATTCGTGTTTCCGCACTTACAATAGTGGTAGGCGGTGGTGGCACCGGTGGCGCGCTCACAGCACAGGGTGCACAGACAATAAATAAAGCACCTACAGCAGTAACAGCATCGGTTGCGCCCAATCCGGTTTGCGAGGGCGATAACGTAACACTTACAGGCGCAGCGACCAATGCCACTTCATACGCATGGGCTGGTCCTGCATATACCTCCACTTTACAAAATCCTCCTGCTTTCGCGGTAGCGACTACAGACGCAGGTGTGTATACTTTTTCTGCGACTAACACGTGCGGAACTACTACAGCAACTACTACATCGTTGGTGGTAAACGCACTGCCGGTGGCTATTTCAGGCGTGACTACTGTTTGCGTGGGTACTACAAGCACGCTGAGCGACGCTTCCGGCGCGGGTACCTGGTCGTCAACCGCAGTGGGTACAGCTACAGTGGATGCCGCTGGAGTGGTAACAGGTGTAGCCCCTGGAACCGCAACTATTATTTTTAACCTAACATCCACAGGGTGTCAGATTTCAACTTTGGTTACTGTTACGGCTACCATGCCAGCTATTACGGGTGCATTGTCATTTTGCCAGTTCGCAACAACCACACTGAGTGATATTGTTACGGGTGGTACCTGGACTGCAAGCAATGGTACCGTTGCCACTATCGGCTCGGCCAGCGGCATTGCCTCTGGTTTAGTAGCCGGTATGGATACGATCACCTATACGCTTTCGGGTTGTTCGGGTACTGCCGTAATTACGGTGAACCCTGTTCCGGAGCCCGGTGCCGTTACCGGCACCACACCGGTATGTGTGGGTAGTGTAACCGCATTGGTAGATACACCAGACGGAGGTGTTTGGGTGAGCGGAGACCCTACCATCGCCACAGTAGATGGGGTGGGTAATGTCACCGCAATTGCTACTGGGTCGGTGGTGCTTACCTACAATTTAACCAACTCATGCGGCACTACCGGCGCTACTTTCATGCTCGAAATAGACCGGCCTGTGTCTCCTATTGCGTTTCATTCTCCAGTGGTTTGTATCACCAATGGCGACCTGATGACTGATTCTGTAGCGGGTGGCCGGTGGAGCGTTTCTAATGGATTTGCTACTATAGACTCTATTACGGGCCTCGTTGTAGGCGTAGGTGTGGGTATTGATACTATTTCGTACACGCTTACCAATGGCTGTGGCACAACCGTGGCCACTTACGCACTCAGTATCGGCATGCCCGCCGACTGGGGTGTCATCTCAGGGCCGTCGCTTATTTGTATGGGGTCGAGTGTAACAATGAGCGAGACTGCTACCGGCGGTTCTTGGGTTACGAGTGGACAACACACCACTATTACTTCCGGCGGTGTAGTTACGGGTACTTCGGCCGGAACAGACACTATATTCTATTGGGTAACTGCTCCTTGTGGTCAAACCTTTGCTTACTTTATAATACAGGTAGACACCAACGGCACACCATTGGTCAGTATTTCCGCAAATCCCGGAACGACCAGTTGTGAATCAATCCCTGTTACCTACACCGCAAACCCCACCTACGGAGGTAGCGCTCCGGCTTATATCTGGAAGGTGAATGGCGCTTTCGTGGGTGTAGACAGTACCTATACTTACGCGCCAACAAACGGCGACGTGATAACCTGTGCAATGACTTCGAATTATGCCTGTGCGAACGTACCTTCTGCAAGTAATTTCGTGATTGCCAACGTCATACCCAAGGTGACGCCTGCTGTAAATGTCGTTGCCGGGACGCTTGGTGATACAGTTTGTATCGGTACGCTGGATACATTTTTTGCTTTACCCAGCAATGGTGGTTCATTGCCGGGCTGGCAGTGGAGTGTGAATGGTACACCCATGACCACCGGAGCAACTTTTATCTACACGCCCAATAATGGCGACGTGATCACGGTGAAAATGACGAGCAATGCCACTTGCGCCATTCCTGATACCGCAGTTGGTGGTGTTACAATGACGGTAAATACCACGGAGTTACCTGCGGTTACCGTTTCCATTAACCCTAACGATACCGTGTGCATAGGAACACTGGTTACCTATACGGCACATGGTATTTACGGAGGAAGAAATCCAAGCTACCTGTGGATAAAGAACGGGGTAAATGTAGCCACTGGTTTGTCTTATACTTATACACCAAGCAATTATGACACCATAGTATGCGAGTTTTTCAGTGATGCGAGCTGCGCTGTTCCTTCGACAGTAAGAAGCAGTAAGACCCTAATGTTTACTGGTCCGGTGGTGAACCCAACAGTTTCTGTGGTGTCGAGTGGTGGATCGCTGGTTCCATTCGGACACAACGATACGCTTACAGCTACAGTGAGCGGCGGCGGTCCTGCACCTACCTACCAGTGGATCGTGAACGGCGTGATCATTGCAGGCGCCACGACTTCTACCTATGTGCTGGACTATGTATCTGCAAGCAATACTGTGAGTTGCCTGGTTACAGGCAGTGGCGATTGTCCCGCCGGCGAGACTATGGTGACACTTAATGTGGGCTTCATACCCTCGGGTGTGGGCACTCTGAATGAGACTGCCGGTAATTGGGTGCTGGCGCCAAACCCTAACTCGGGAGCATTCAGCCTGCTTGGATATACCGCTGGCAATGGCCGTACAGATATCATCGTTACGGATATCGCGGGAAGGATAATTTATTCAAACAGCGTGGTTCCGGTAGGTAATGTGATACATGAAAAAATAGACTTGGGAGGTGACGTGGCTGATGGTATATATCTGATGAAAGTAGTTTCAGGCAGCGAAACCCATATTGTGAAATTCACACTGAATAGATAAAAAATACTATACAGGGAGATTTTATGAGGGTCGTACACATGAGCGGCCCTTATAATTTAACCTTGTCCGTCCTATAATTAACATAAAAATTTACCATAACGCACGATAAAATTGCAGAATCAAATATTGTTGAATAAATTGCAGCCCAATCTAAAAAAATAAAAAAGATGCCATATCTATTTACATCGGAATCGGTTTCTGAGGGTCATCCTGATAAAGTAGCTGACCAGATCTCGGACGCGCTAGTTGATAATTTTCTGGCCTGGGACCCGCAGTCTAAAGTAGCCTGCGAAACCCTGGTTACGACCGGTCAGGTGGTACTTGCCGGAGAGGTGAAGTGCAATACCTATATTGACGTTCAGACCATAGCCCGCGAGGTAATAGCCCGTATTGGCTACACCAAGAGCGAGTATATGTTTGAAGCGCACTCCTGTGGCGTCTTGTCTGCTATTCATGAGCAGTCTGCAGACATCAATCAGGGCGTAGAAAGAGCCAGCGCTGAAGATCAGGGTGCGGGCGATCAGGGTATGATGTTTGGTTATGCCACCAACGAAACTGCCAACTATATGCCGTTGGCACTGGATCTGGCACACAACCTTTTGCTGGAACTTGCTGTAATTCGCAGGGAAGGTAAGGAAATGACCTACCTCCGCCCCGATGCCAAGAGCCAGGTGACACTGGAATACGGCGATGACGGAAAACCAACGCGCATCGATGCGATCGTGATTTCTACCCAGCATGATGATTTTGCGGAAGAAGTTGCTATGCGCGAAAAGATCACCAACGACGTGATCAATATACTGATTCCCCGGATACTTAAAATATATCCTCAATACGCAGGTTTGTTCAACAGCAAAATCAAGTATCACATCAACCCGACCGGTAAATTCGTTATTGGCGGACCACATGGTGATACAGGTCTTACAGGTCGTAAGATAATCGTAGATACGTATGGTGGCAAGGGTGCTCACGGTGGAGGTGCATTTTCTGGCAAAGACCCTAGCAAAGTAGATCGTTCTGCAGCGTATGCAACCCGCCATATTGCAAAAAATCTGGTTGCCGCTGGTGTTTGCGACGAAGTGCTGGTACAGGTATCTTATGCGATCGGCGTAGCTCAGCCAATGGGTTTGTATGTAAATACGCACGGTACAGCAAAAGTAAAAATGAACGATGGTGAGATTGCCCGTATCCTCAGTACAGTGTTTGATATGCGCCCTTACTTCATCGAGCAGCGTCTGAAACTGCGTCAGCCAATGTACAGTGAGTCTGCCGCTTACGGGCACATGGGTCGTAAGTCTGAGACTGTCACTAAGAAATTCAAATCTGCCGATGGAAAAGAGAAAACCATGGAAGTGGAACTCTTTACCTGGGAGAAGCTTGACTATGTAGAAAAAGTAAAAGCTGCTTTCGGTCTGTAATCGAAAATTGCTTACGCAACATAAAAAGGAAGGGTTTACCAATTGGTAAACCCTTCCTTTTTATGTTTGCTTGTCTGAACTTTCTGCCAGATCATTATTTTCCACTAAGTATAGAACGATATTCTTTTGAATTACTGAGAATGGCCATGGCCCTGTCCAGTTCGTTGTCGTATTGTAGTCCCTGTGCTATACGTCCTCTGGTGTAAAAATAGCGTGAAACTATTTCGTTCTCCAGCATGTGTTTCACCTGATCGTGATGTCTCAGGAGGTCCTGTTTTTTGTCGTGCGACAATTTGTTTTTTAAAGCTTCAAATTCATCGCGTGTCTCGTCATAATATTTTTCTTTGACCGCTACTTTTTTCATAGAGTCCAGCCATTCCTCGGTTTCTGTTTTATAAGAGTAGTCTTTTCCTTCCAGCCATTTGGTGAATTTGTTGAAGTCGGTTTCGGGTATCGAGAATTTCGCCGGTGCCGCTATGGTATCGTGGGTATGGGCATACTCGGTTGCATAGTCGAAGAGAAAATTTTTCGTGTATAGACTTACGGCCAGTGGGCTCATCGGGTCCGATTTTACTTCTACATCGGGGGCTATACCACCACCGCTCAGCACTGTTCTGCCGCCCCTGGTTTTATATGCTATTTTCAGTGAGTCTGGCACATAGCCTACGCTTCCGTCCGGGTTGCGGTGGGCATAGTCCAGCGCCTGTATGCAGCGGCCACTTGGAGTGTAGTATCGTGCAATGGTGAGTTTGAGGCGTGCGTTAAAACCCAAGGGGCGCGTAACCTGCACCAGACCTTTGCCGTAAGAGCGCTCACCCACAATAACACCCCGGTCCAGGTCCTGCACGGTTCCAGCCACGATCTCAGAAGCCGATGCGGACGAATGGTTTACCAGCACAGTGAGCGGCAGATCCTTGTTCCAGGCTAATCCGGAAGTCTTGTATTCCTTGTCCAGATCAGGTATTTTGCCCCTGGTACTTACCACGAGTTGCCCCTTGCCTACAAAAATATTGCACATTGCCACAGCCTCGTCCAGCAGGCCGCCTGGATTATTGCGCAAGTCCAGTACCAGTCCTTTTATCTCAGGATTTACTTTCTGAAGGCTGTCGAAGGCGTCTTTTACCAATCTTGCGCACCCCTGTGTAAACTGTGTGAGCCGAACATAGGCATACTGGTTCTGGTTACCGGTCAGGCAGGCATAGGGTACACTCGAGATTTCTATTTCGCCTCGCGTTATAATTTTTTGACTTACAACGTGGGTATAGGCATCCCTGATCTTCATGGTAAGTTGGGTGCCGGGAGATCCCTTGAGCAGCATACTCAGGTCCTCAATGCTTTTCCCTTTCACCGGTTGGTTGTCTATAGATTCTACCTGATCGCCGGGGTGTAGTCCTGCTTTTTGCGAAGGGCTGTTTTCGTACACATCGCCTATATAGATTTCGTCACCCTTGCGACGCATATTAGACCCGATCCCGCCGTATTTACCGGTCGTCATGAATTGGTATTCTTCATAGTCCGACTCCGTAATATAATTGGTATAGGGGTCCAGCTCTTCCAGCATGGCATCTACGCCTGTCTTTACCAATTTGCCCGGTTCTATCGGGTCTACATAGTACGTATTGAGCTCTTTGAACAGATTGGTATAAATGTCGAGGCTTTTCGAAATCTCGAAATACGGGTCGCTGGTGCGTGCCTGGATAAACAAAACAGCAACAATAGTTACGGCAGAGCCAGCAATAAAAGCACCTGCTTTTTTAATTTTTTTTGTAAATTTCATTTTGGTATTTATCTAAAGCCAGTAGCTTGCAATTCTGCATCTAAGTTAGGGCTGACCAATCAAAAAAATGCCATAAAATTTTTTATTCGATACGATTTTAGTAAATTGTAACAGAAATCGGAAGAGAATTTCATACGGCCTGCGTCCGGTATACAGATTTTATGATTTGGAAAGCCCTGAATTTATCGTTTTCTCTTATTTGGTTCGCTATACCCTTGCTGGCGCAAAAGCCATTTACCGAAGGGAAAATAGTGTATCAGTTAAAAATTACCGGACCGGACCATAAAAGTTATTCCGGGACATACGTTTTTACATTTAAAGAGAACAACCTTCGGAAAGAAATAAATCTTCCGAACTATCAGGAAATAATGTTGATCAATACCGCAAAGAATACGGTATATACCTTGAAAAATGTGAACAGCAAGAAGTTCGCCATACAACTTAGTCTGACTGAAATTCAAAATTCGCAAGCACCCTACAACGGTTTTACCCTTAACGAACGCGCGGGAAAGGCCCGAAAAATTGCCGGATATAACTGCAATCGTGGGGTGGTGACCTACAAAGACGGTGCAGAAACCGATGTGTATTTCACCCGGGATATTTATGCGGAAATTCCGCTTACGTTCGAACGTTTCCCTGACGCCCGTTTTCTACCACTGTCTTTTTTCTATAAAGCCGCAGATGGTACACTAATGGAGTTTTCTGCGGAACAAGTCCTGACTACCGGAGTAGAGAATGCCAGTTTTGCGATACCCCGGGATTATAAAATGATTTCCTACAGTGAATACAAGGAAATGAAATAGGAGCACGTTCCTGTTTTCTGCAAATTCATACATTAAAATTAAAAGTTTGAACTTTTACCAACCGATGACTGCTTTTCATCCGTCTGACAAGATGGAGAAGTGGGTTAAAAAAATCTGCAAAAAATATTTGATAAGTAATAATTTATTGTAATTTTATTTTGTCTTTGGCTGGGGTTTATTATTTTTATTTTGCTATTTTTACAAGCTAGTGTTTAGTTTAGGGATTGATTTAATGAAATGTGTTATGAAATTCAGAATACTCTTGATCGCATTTTTCTGTGTAATCACGACCAGCGGTTTTTCGCAGGTTTATGTTACCGGTGATAGTTTGATAGGTTGCGGTGCAAACTGCACAACCCTTACAGCACATCTGGAAGGGGACGTTCCTATAGATTGTTCAATAGGTATGGACGATATCTATTCAACGCCATTCACTTTGGGTTTTACCTTTAATTTTTACGGCACGAACTATACTCAGGTTCTGGTTGGTGCAAATGGTAATCTTTGTTTCGACATGACGCTGGCCGGTGCATATGATCCATGGCCGATTTCAGCAGCACTTTTAGGAAACACAAGCGTCCTGAACAATATTTGCGGCCCCTGGTGCGACATAGATTATGCCGATTATGGCGGTTCCTGCTGGTATTCTACCGATGGTGTGGCACCGAACAGAAAGTTCGTAGTCACTTTTTGCCATTGCAACATGTTTACCTCATCTTCCTGCCCTGGCCAGTATACAACCTCGCAAATGATTTTGTACGAAACCACGAATCTGATTGAAGTGCATATTGCCCATAAAACCATTTGTACAGCATGGAACAGCGGACGCGCTATTTGCGGTGTGCAGAATGCAGCCGGAACAGTTGCTACAGTTGCACCACTTAGAGACTGGACTCCGAACTGGAATGCAACTGATGAGGCTTGGCGTTTTACCCCCACCGGTGGGGGAGCAACTTACACCGTAAGTTCTATTCCCTATTCACCGGTTCCGTTGGCTTCTTCCGCTATTTATTGGTTCGATAGTGCCACACACACACTGATTGATACAGGTTTAGTAAAGGTATTGTGTCCCGCAGCTACAACCACTTACCTTGCTGGTGCAATAGGCTGCAATGGCGGCGGAACTACAGGAACCGCTCCCGATACTTCTTACGCTCATTATACGGTTGTTGTTGCACCCTGTCCTATTTTTGCTATCGCTAATATGCCCTGTCCAGGAGATTCTATCATACTCAAGTGCATTGGCGATTCTACCGGCGCAACCTATGCTTGGTCTGGACCTGCGGGATTTGTCGCGGCGACCCAGTACACCTACAGATATCCCTCAACCTACGCTGACACGGGCATTTACCGTGTGATAAGAATAAAAGGATCGGTTCATGATACCGCATACGTACATGTGGTGTTAGCACCCAAGCCAGTTATGCTGGCGACCAATAATGGTCCGTTCTGCGCCACCTCTGTAAATACACTCAATCTTGTAGGCACACCGGATTCGGCGGGATATACCTTTAGCTGGGTCGGTCCGGGCGGATTGTTCACTTCTACACTTCAAAGTCCAACGATTACACCGGTGCCTTACAGTGATACCGGCATATACACCGTTATCGTTAAAAATAGTTATGGCTGCAAGGACACCGCAACCACAGATGTATCCATGCTGACACCACCCACTCTGGCAACAGACTCTCCGTTTGTGAGAACCTGTGTGCTGGTGCCGGTGAACCTGCATGTCTACCCCACACCATTCACGGGGTCTTACACCTATTCATGGTCACCGGGTACCGGGCTGAGCGGAACCACAATTCCTAATCCGGTTGTGAACCCGACTGTTCCCGGCAACGTAACCTATACAGTTTCCGTCGCGCTGGCTGCAATGCCTACCTGTCTTACCACAGACACGATTCGTGTACATACTGTACCAAATGATTTTACACTGCTTAACCCCGATACTATTATTTGTCGTGGGCAAACAGTGCAGGTGCGGGTTACGGGCGGTAGCACAGAGTTCAACTGGTTATGGACCCCTTCTACCGGAGTGTCCAATACGACAATAACCAATCCCGTCATTACACCTTTGCCAGGCACTACGACTTATACGCTAACTGCATCCTATGCGCATTGCCCCAATATGGTGCATGATTTTGCGATCACGGTAGATACGCCAGCGATACCCAAGACCATTATGGATACCATTTGTCTGGGACAAACACAGGCGGTAAACCTGACATTCCCCGGCTCTGGATTCTATAACTTCGCGTGGACCCCCATCACCTATGTGAGTGCACCTACTTCGGCTATTTCCAATATCACACCTACGCTTGCTGGCAACTATACGTATACCGTAACAGTTAGTCCCGGTACTGCTCCTGTAGGGTGTTCGGTAAATGATATGGTATTGCTGCACGTAGCACCCAACGACTTTACGCTGGGCAACGTGGACACCGTAATCTGCCGTGGCCAGTTTGTGCAGACCCGCGTTACGGGCAGCAACGAATTTACCTATTTGTGGTCGCCAGCGGCTGGTGTATCCAACGTCAACTCCATGACACCGCAGCTTACGCCTACCGTAACCACCACCTATGTGGTGACCGGTACCAACGGCACACATTGTGCTGCAACGCATTCGTTTACCATTGTTGTGGATACGATGGCAATCCCAGTCATTATACATGATACGGTTTGCCAGAACCAGACAGTGGTAGTGGATCTTACCTTCCCTGGGTCGTCGTTCTACAATTATACCTGGACGCCGGGTACTTACCTCAGTTCTACTACCGGGCCGGTTGTGAGCATTACGCCAACCACTTCCGGCGATCCGTCTTATAATATTACGGTAAGCCCCGGCACCAACCCGGCTGGTTGTGCGGTGACAGATGTGGTATACGTACACGTGGTACCCAACGACTTTACGCTTACCAACCATGATACAGTGATCTGCAGGGGCTCATCGGTATCGGCTCTGGCAATAGGCAGTACAGAATTTACCTGGTTGTGGACGCCAGCAACAGGCGTGTCATCCACTACGGTAAATAATCCTACTATTACACCAGTCACCACGACCAACTATACGGTTACAGCCACATACGGCTCTCATTGTACGATGTCGCACCATTTTAATATAGAAGTGGATACACCGGCCATACCCAGGACGATAACAGATACAATATGTCTGGGCATGACCGACAATATTAACCTCACCTTCCCCGGATCTTCATTCTACCATTTTTCCTGGTCACCCACCACTTATCTGTCGTCGGGTACACTACCGGTAG
>CAIYJV010000118.1 GCA_903926605.1 uncultured Bacteroidota bacterium | reverse complement strand
GATCACGACCACGGGTTGATCTACAAGGTTCCTGTTAATGACCATCGTGGGCATCACGACGAGTAAAACCGTAAAAAACACCACCAACGCACGAAGCGAAGCTGTGGCGAGCGGGAAAGGAATTTCACGTTTTGCGTCGGCCTGGTAAACCCAATAACCGGCGAATCCTGAAAGACTGACGGCTAAAATCCAGTACATTAATTGCATCGGCAGGCAAGCTAAAAAAAAATCTGTTTACAGAATCAAAAATTAAGGGCCGGAGCGCGTTTTAAAGCCTTTTACGACCGTAAATAAAAATTAACGGGCAATAAATACAGGTACATCTACCATGTGACGGACAGAATTAATGGTTTCACCCCACAACCAGTCCATTGCGGCCCGGTGGCCATGGCTGCCAATGATGAGCAGGTCGGCTTCAGACTCTTTGGTAATTCTCGCTATTTCGTCGGTCCTGCGGCGGAACCCAAGTTTTCCTTCTGCGACATATCCGGCGTCGCGAAGGATCTTCACATATTCATCAAGACGGTCTTTGTCTTTTAGGGTTTCATAATCGCCGGCATCGCTTTCCATCATAATAGCCGACGCACTTTCTACAATATGTATCAGCACGAATCGGGTATTTGCAGCACCCATTTGCAGCGCGTATTGCAAAATCTTCTGATCCAACTCGCTGTAGTCCAGCGCCAGTGCAATACAACCGAAATGCCGCGTTACGGGTACCTTTAGGATATCATGCTGCATATTGCTGTGCAGACTGATATTGTGGTTGCGGCGCTTAAGGAATAAGGGATAGACGATCGTAAAAATGATGAGGGCAATAATGGCTACAAACCCAAGAACCAATAATATCCTGACCATAATACCCGACCCGGTCATCCACCCGCCCATTGTGCTAGCGAGTAATTTCAGGTTGAGCACCACAATAAAAGCGGCCACCACCCAAGATATAATTTTGGTGGTTGTGGATATGGCAAATACGCCCATTTGCTCCTTGTTGCTCACAAAATGAATAAGTGGAATGACCGCGAAAGCGAGTTGCATACTCAACAATACCTGGCTGAAAATCAGCATTTTTTCGACCATTCCGTTGTCATCGCCCATAAACAGCATGACCAGAAAAGCAGGGACTATGGCCAGCAGCCTGGTGATCAGTCGGCGGATGACGGGATTGATGCGCAGACGCAGATAGCCTTCCATAACTACCTGTCCTGCCATTGTGCCGGTGATGGTAGAACTCTGTCCGGCGGCAAACAAAGCAATGGCAAATAAGACAGATGCCCAACGCGTGCCCAGCAAAGGCGCCAGCAACTGATGCGCGTCCTGCAACGTGGCCACTGATGTATTGCCCGATCCAAAAAATACGGTTCCTGCCAGTACCAATATGGCGGCGTTTACCAGAAAGGCGATATTCAGCGCGATGGTGCTGTCGATGGAATTGAACCTGATGGCTTTCCTGATAGACTGTTCATCCTTCCCGATCTTACGAGTCTGCACCAGTGCCGAATGCAGGTATAAATTGTGTGGCATTACGGTTGCGCCAATGATGCCGATGGCTATGTAAAGCGCTGCACCACCGTGCAACGAAGGAACGAAACCGCTAAATACAGCTGGCGCAGCTGGTTTGGCAAGGAACAACTCCACAAAAAAACAGCCACCTATTATAGCGATGAGCGCCATGATAAAAGCTTCGAGTTTGCGAATACCCAGATTTTGAAGATACAGTAACAATATGGTATCGAGTAGTGTAATGACCACGCCCCAAAGCAAGGGAATACCAAAAAGCAAATTAAGGCCAATGGCCATACCCAGTACTTCGGCCAGGTCGCAAGCTGCAATGGCAATTTCGGCCAGTGCATACAAAATGATATTGACGGCAGGCGGATAAACTTCTCTGCTGCATTGGGCCAGATCACGTCCGCGAACAATGCCCAGACGTGCGCTGAGCGACTGCAAAAGCAACGCCATCATATTACTCATCAGCAATACCCACAGCAGGCTATAACCGAACTTACTACCACCTTCTATATCTGTAGCCCAGTTGCCGGGATCCATATAGCCCACGCTCACCATATAGGCAGGCCCGAAAAAAGCCATGAGCTTACGCCACCGCCCCACCCTGTGTGCGGGGTCTACGGATTCGTGTACATTGTTAAGTGACTTGTTGCCAGTAGCCAGATTCATGATGGTAGCTACGTCAAATATAGTGAATTTGGCGTGCCGAACGGTCTTAAATAATCGTCAATTTTACCGGATCGCTTTGAACCATTGTACCATGGGTACCGGCGCGGGCTGCAACACGCTGTTGAGCACAAATGCCCCCAGACCCAATTGAAAAGCCATAGAGGACTCACTTTGGAAACGTATGCCCGGCATAAAAATTCCGAAACCCGACGATGGTGAATTACCTGATGGCATAACGAATGAATCGAATACCAGACTGGTGCGCCGTCCCAGCTTGGTCATTCCTGCCAGAGAAAAAATATTCCGCTGTTCCGAAAGCCCCAGAACCTGTAACGTGCCTGTTCCTGCCATGACAGAAAGATTAGTTTGCCTGTTGCCTGCACACAGCGAGCCATATCCGATAATGCCGCCATTGTTGCTATATCCCCAGGGCGTCCAGCCACCTAAAACACCCACCCCTGCATACAATCCATTAGTGATAGTGATGGCGTACTTGATATTGGCGACCACTGGCAACAATACCCACGAAGACGTGATCTGCAAATCGAGATTTTTCAGAAAAAACTTGTGTATGTCCGGCCCGAAAAGATTTATGTCACCATAATTTTCTTTTTGCTCCACCGGCAGTACGTTAGAAGTAAGGAAGTAGTGAGTAGAAAATACTTCATTTGGTGTATAGTCCCCGAGCGCTAATGTCATTTTGCCGTTTACGGGCCGGATAATTTCGATGTCGTGTTTTCGTATGGGAATGACGCCTAACTTTTTTACCGCGAATTTTATCATTGCAGGGTCTTCGTATACTACCTTGCCCACAAACACATCCCCGTCAAACCGCTGAATGACATAAACCAGATTGGGATCTTTCCTGCCGGTGTCCAGGCCCTCCTGGGCGTTGACCACCTGGCCTGTAAGAAGCAAGAAACAAAAGACTAATAATAATACTCTGATCATCACGCACTTAGCTTGCTCTAAAAAACATGAGGTGCTAAGCAAAATTAGTCAAAATCT
>CAIYJV010000117.1 GCA_903926605.1 uncultured Bacteroidota bacterium | reverse complement strand
TCACCATAGTACCTACGCTATTCTGTCTCCGGCTATAGACATCAGCATCGGCGAAAATCAGTACATACACCTCAATGCCAACATTGGACCCGGATTTTACCTTTATGGCAGCGAAGAGACAACCTGCAAAGCCAATTCGTTGCCGGGTGTGTATGGCATTAACCGGGTGAATACTTCTGCCAACAACAATAGGGTTATTTACCAATACGGAATTGGGCTCTCAGAATATATACCAACACGAGGGCGCTGGTCAATAAAACTATCACAGCAGTATTGTATGCCACAGCGCGACCTTACGAGTAATAACGGCATCGGACCGGTTTTTCGGACCGATTATTATTGTTTTACGATTGGCATTGCTCATTACTACAACAAGATATTCTATTGACCGGCAATGCCGATTTGCGTGGTAAAAACTAATTCTATACTTTTAGCGTTATGAAAAAGATTCTTACATCACTGTTTCTCACGGGTGTGTTTACTAGTGCATTTGCCCAGGGTGGTGGCGCCGAAATGGTTGTTTCGTCCCTGCACGTGGGACTGAAAGCCGGCGGTGGCCTTGCTTTAAAGTACAATTATGATGTATCTGCAGCTGCAGATCTGGAAATATACTACCCTGTGAAACAGTTTATGTTCGGTGTAAATTTCGAGTACCAGATGATGGGTTTGCGGTATCAGAAAACCTCTCCCGACGCGCCGTTTCATGACGGGTATTCAGGCTATTCGCTGATCAACCAAAGCAGTTACGGGTTTGCTACACCCGAAATATTGCTTTCATTCGGCCCGGCTAACGAGCCAAGAATGTTTGATGTGTATATTGACGGTGGCGTGGGAAACCTGATCTCTGGCAAAGAGACGATCCGCAAATGGGACAATACCTACAATTACCCGCTCAACGCTGTTAATAATTACGACAGCACCATCAATACTTCGAAAAATATTAATTCTATGCTATTCAGGTATGGTTTCGGTCTCACGGAGCATGTGTCCTGCAGCCACCAGATGACTTTTACCTTTACCGAAGACTTTTCATTTATTCCCGGAAGCATCAGCACCACTACAAATCCCGGAGATCCACACAGGAACGCCTATGCGCCCAATACCATAGCACCCAATTATTTTACGTTTAAGGTGGGCGTTAATTTCTTCCGCAAGAGCCATAAATACAACTAAAGCAATATTACAGCAAACAGATTTTCCATTACTAAATGAGATACAACAAAAAAGCAGCGAAATTTTCGCTGCTTTTTTGTTGTATCATAGTCGGTACTATTAATAACGGTAATGATCTGCTTTGTATGGACCATCCTTGGGTATGCCGAGATAATCAGCTTGTTCGGTAGTCAGCACTTCGAGATCAGCGCCAACCTTAGCAAGGTGCAGACGGGCTACTTTTTCATCCAGATGTTTGGGCAGTACATAAACCTTGTTCTCATATTTTACATGGTGCATCCAAAGTTCAATTTGAGCCAGGGTCTGGTTAGAGAAGGAGTTACTCATTACAAAGCTGGGGTGGCCGGTGGCACAACCCAGATTTACCAGGCGGCCTTCAGCCAGCACCAGTACTTCCTTACCATCAATATTGTAAAGGTCTACCTGTGGCTTGATCACGTCCTTGGTTTGGCCGTAATTGTTGTTCAACCAGGCCATGTCTATTTCAATATCGAAGTGACCGATGTTGCAGACAATAGCTTTGTCCTTCATAAGCCTGAAGTGTTTTTCAGTGATCAGGTCGCGGCAGCCAGATGCAGTAACTACAATGTCTGCTTCCTTCACAGCGTCAACCATTTTCTTAACTTCAAAACCATCCATAGCAGCCTGCAGTGCGCAAATTGGGTCAATTTCGGTCACGATCACACGGGCACCTGCGCCACGCAGTGATTCTGCCGAACCCTTGCCTACGTCTCCGTAGCCACCTACAACTGCAACTTTACCAGCCATCATTACGTCGGTAGCACGACGGATAGCATCCACCAGACTTTCCTTACAACCGTATTTGTTGTCGAATTTAGACTTGGTCACAGAGTCGTTCACATTGATAGCGGGAATCGGCAAAGTACCCTTAGCCATCCTTTCGTACAGACGGTGAACGCCGGTAGTGGTTTCTTCGCTCAGACCCTTGATATTCTTGACCAGTTCGGTATAGTTGTCCAGTACCATGTTGGTAAGGTCGCCACCATCGTCAAGTATCATATTCAGCGGACGGTCTTCACTGCCAAAGAACAAAGTCTGCTCAATACACCAATCTGCATCTTCCAGAGACTGGCCTTTCCATGCGAAAACACCAATTCCTGCAGCGGCAATAGCAGCGGCAGCGTGATCCTGCGTAGAAAAGATATTGCACGAACTCCAACGAACTTCAGCACCCAGAGCCACAAGCGTCTCGATAAGTACGGCAGTTTGAATGGTCATGTGCAGGCATCCTGCTACCCTGGCGCCGGCCAGCGGTTTTGAAGGGCCGTATTCAGCGCGAATCGCCATCAGTCCGGGCATTTCGGCTTCTGCGAGCCTTATTTCTTTTCTGCCCCATTCAGCGAGGCTGATATCCTTTACCTTGTAAGGTAATTTCATGTCAATTTTTGAACGTGTCATAGCACTCATACGAAAGTGAATATTTTTAAATTTATGGCAAAGGTAGGGTAAAACGCTATTCGAAGTAGGTGAACAGACCGTTAAATAAAATCTATTTTATAATGCCTGTTTAATCTGCAAATTGAGTGGCGTTACCCTTTCAAATATGTTATTATTTTTTCCTCTGTAGCAGCCGAAACGGGCACCAGTGGCAGCCTCAGGGTGTTTTCGCATATACCCTGGTGTTTCAGAAAACACTTAATACCGCCGGGGTTTCCCTCCACGAACATCAGATCTATCGCCGGGAGCAGTTTGTAAAATACCTTCCGGGCTTTGTCATATTTGTTGACAATGGTGAGGTTAACAATCTCGGCCATCTCTGCCGGGAAACTGTTGGCAGCCACACTGATAATGCCCTCCATACCCACTGCCATTTGTGAAATGATTAGGTTGTCATCGCCGGACAATACATGTAGGCTAGACGGTTTGGTACGAATCAGTTCCATACACTGGGCCAAATTGCCAGAAGCTTCTTTTATAGCGACGATGTTCCTATGATCTTTTGCAAGGCGGCAAACCGTTTCGGGCAATATGTTGCTGCCGGTGCGGCCGGGAACATTATAAAGAATGATGGGTAACCTTGTCGCCGAAGCGATCTCTTTGAAATGTGCAAACAGTCCTGCTTGTGTTGGCTTGTTATAGTAGGGAGCTACACTCAGAATAGCATGTATGCCACGGAGGTCCAGCGTTTTCAGTTGGTGCACCACTTCCTGCGTACTGTTTCCACCTACACCGCACACAACCGGCAACCGCCTGACGTTATAATGGAGCACAGCATGAATAACTTCCTGTTTCTCCTCCACCGTAAGCGTGGGCGACTCTGCTGTTGTGCCCAGTACGACCAGAAAATCAATTCCGCCGTCAGATACTTTAGTGACCAGTTTCTCCAGCGCCTGAAAATCAACTCTACCCTCTGCGGTAAAAGGAGTCACAAGCGCTACTCCTGTTCCCTTTATCTGTTGTGCCATAGGTTCGTCTTATTGAAAAGTAGGAAAGATTGTGATCTATTACGCCGTCTCAGACTGATTTTCAACCAATTCGTCGTAGAAGCCCATTGCCGATAATTTATTTATTCGCTGTTCTACGCGCTCTTCGGGAGCGTATTTTCCCAGTGCGTCCAAGGTTTGAAGCAGGTATTCTTTCAGAATTGCAGCCATTTTTTCAGGATCATTATGGGCGCCGCCAATTGGTTCAGGTACGATATCGTCCACAAGCCCAAAACTGATCATATCTTCCGAGGTCAGTTTCAGCTGATCGGCAGCCTTTTCTTTAAAATCCCAACTTCTCCAGAGTATGGTGCTGCAGTTTTCGGGCGATATCACGGTATACCAGGTGTTGGCCAGCATAGCAACCCGGTCTCCGATACCAATACCCAAAGCACCACCGGAGGCGCCTTCGCCTATGATGACACAGATTACCGGAACTTTGAGCGATACCATTTCAAACAGGTTTCTGGCTATTGCTTCCGCCTGCCCGCGTTCTTCGGCTTCCAGGCCTGGGAAAGCACCGGGAGTGTCTATAAAAGTGATGACGGGCCGGTTGAACTTTTCAGCCATTTTCATCAGCCTCAGTGCTTTGCGGTATCCTTCCGGATTGGCCATACCGAAATTGCGCAGCTGGCGCATCTTGGTATTGGTTCCTTTTTGGTGACCTATTACCATTACCGGGTTACCGTCTATCAGCGCCATGCCGCCTACCATGGCTTTATCGTCTTTCACCTGCCGGTCTCCGAAGATCTCGGTAAATCCGGTAAATATTTTTTCGATATAATACAGTGTGTACGGGCGTTCCGGATGGCGGCTCAGCTGTACTCTCTGCCAGGGTGTGAGATTTGCGTATATACGCTCCTTGGTGGTTTCTATGGCTACTTCCAGTTCTCTGATGCTGGTAGAAACATCTACCTTATTCTTAGCCGAAATTTCCTTTAACTTTTGTAACTGGTGGTACAGGTCTTCGATTGGTTTTTCGAAATCAAGAAACTGCATGGTTAGTGTTTTGAATGGCAAATGTAATGATTAAATAGCCTTGTCCGGCCACCGTTTGAGACAACAGAAAAAAATCGTTGCCTGTCAGATGTCGGTTATAACTGCATCGCCACGCTTCGTGGCCCATTCTTTATAGATCCCCGGCCGTACTATCTCCATCTGCCGCTCGGGTTGTTGGGTTTTCACGAATCCAAATTGTTCATACAGCGACTGCGCATCCATTGTGGCCAGCCTTATCCCCCTTAGTTTATCCACCCAGGGCTGATGGAGCATGGTGGCGAGCATGATCTTGCTGAGCCCCTGCTTCCGGTGATCTTCCAGTACAAAAACATCTGCCAGATAGGCAAAAATGGCATAGTCGGTTACAAATCTTGCATACCCGATTTGCACGCCGTCCTTAATGATGCCGATACAATAGGAGTGGTCGAATGCTGTTTTTACGGTCTCATAGGGTATTGCTTCCGCCCAGTAAGACTTTTCGATCAGCCATTTGTGAATTTGGTCCACATGCATTTTGGTTTTGTCTGTGGTAATAGTATACCCTTTATAGTCAAATTCTATTGTGCGATCCATATCCTTAAGTTGAAAAATAAACGGAATGAAAATTAAGAATATTGTTTTAGAATCCTGAAAAAGGGAACGTTTTGGCGTGCAACGGCAAAGGGCGCCAAAAAGCGCCCTTCACTAAAATATCAGGATTCTTTATTAAAAGATGTAATTCCATTTGTGGTTGTCCGGCAACAGCCCTTTACGAATGTCGTACAGCTGTTTTTTGATCTTGAACATCACGGCATCTTCGCCCAGGTAGCAATTGTACACGGTTCCAGCTATGGATATGCTTTCTATCGGTGCCACGACTGCCGCCGTTCCTGCGCCAAATGCTTCCACTGTTTTACCTTCTTCAAAAGCCCGCTGCAGTTCTTTGTAGCTTATAGCGCGTTCTTCTACTTTCATTCCGTTTTCACGGGCCAGGGTCAGGATAGAATCGCGGGTAACACCGGATAGAATACTGCCACCAAGTGGGGGAGTAACCAGCACATTGTCCACAAAAAACATAGCATTCATGGTTCCGGATTCTTCTATGAACTCATGGTTTTTGCAGTCGGTCCAAAGAATCTGATCAAAACCCTCTTCCTTGGCTTTTTGGGCCGGGAAGAAAGAAGCGCCATAATTTCCACCACATTTTGCTTCGCCGGTTCCGCCTTCAGATGCACGTACGAAATCGGTTTCGATCTTCACTTTCAGCGGATGGTCGTAATATGCATAAGTGGGTGAACACAGCACCATGAACAAATATTCATCGGAGATCTTAACACCTATCCTGTTTTCGGTGGCGATCATAAAAGGCCTTATATAAAGCGAACCATCATCGTCGCGTGGTACCCAGTCACTGTCGGTTTGTACCAGGAAGTGAATAGCCTCTACAAACAGATTTTTAGGTACTGCCGGCATGCACATACGTGCCAGTGACCGGTTGAAACGCTCCTGATGCTTGTCTATACGGAATATATTGATCTTGCCATCGGCCATCACATAGGCCTTAAGGCCTTCGAAAACGGTCTGGCCGTAGTGCAGGCAAAGTGCCATAGGACTGAGTGTAAGTTCATGAAAAGGTACAATTTTAGGATCATTCCATTGTCCGTCTGCATAACGGGCTATGAACATGTGGTCCGTTGGAATCTTGCCGAAGGGAAGCGTACGCGTATCGGTAAGCTTGCTTTCGTTTTGTCTGGAAATCGAGATTGTCTGTTCCATAGTTTAAATTGTTAATTTGTTTGCAATGTACTTTATGATTCCAACGGCGCGTTTTCAGGAAATGCATCCGTTGTCTGGAATTTCTGATTTTTAAGTGCGGCCAGTTTATGTTGCTTTCGGTATCCTATATTCACCATCAGTACGGCCATAATTATGGTGACAAAAGACAACACCGTAAATTTGTTTATGGGTTCGTGCAGAGCCAGGTAACCCAGTAACACCGCCACCAGCGGATTTATATAAGAATAAATAGTAGCTATGCCCACCGGTAGTTTACTGAGTGCGTACATATAGGCTGCATAGGAAAGCACGGACCCAAAGACGATCAGGTACACCAACGCCACCAGCCCATCTCTGTTTATCCAATTAATATGATGCAGGTCGTCGGTAAACGGGCAGAGAAGCAACATGAACAAACCTCCGAAGAACAACTGCATGCCTGAGTTGAGGAATGCATTTACCGGATTTATGTTTTTCCGGTTTATGATGCTGCCCATTGCCCACGAACCTGTCGCCACCAGAACTGCTGCCATTCCGGCCAGATAGGCAGGGTTGGATAAGTTAGAAATATCGTTCCGGAAAATGAGCCCTACGCCTACGGTACCCAAACACATTCCGGCACCGGTCAGTCCGTTCAGTTTTTCGTTTTTAGAAAGGAATAAATTAAATAGTACAGCGAAAATGGGCATCATAGAGCAGATAAGCGCTGCAATACCGCTGGGTATATACTTTTCGCCCCAGGTAACGCAACCATTGCCCAGGGTGAGCATCAGAAAGCCGATCAGCATCTGGCGCAGGATATTGGGCTTAGAGAAATCACGGTTCTTGTTCAGTGCCAGCGCCGCAACACCCAGGGTGATACCGGCTATGGTCTGCCGTACGCCTGCAAATAAAAATGCGGGATAATGCATCACACCGACCCGGATAGCGAGGTAGGTGGTTCCCCACACTACACATATAAATGCCAATGCTCCGTATGCTTTAGAATTTGTTGCCATGAATTTTCAGCCCAAAATTTTTTCCCCTTTAAATGCGTTGTAATGATTCCCTACGAAACGTATCTTCCTGAATCCAATTCTCCGAGCTGCCGGCCTGATCTTTTTGTCAGGACAGTGCAAAAATCAGAAAACTTTCTAAAATAAAACAGATACAATTTTCGTATTTTTGACCATAACAGTTTGGTTTATGAAACTCAACGGATTATCCAAAAACGAACACATTTATCTCCAGATCGCCGACCATATCGAGCAACAGATACTGGGGCAGGTGCTGAAAATTGGCGACAAGCTACCGTCCGTGCGCATATTGAGTAAGGAGCATGGTGTAAGTGTGAGTACGATACTACAATCCTATTATCATCTCGAATCGAAGGGGTTTATTGAGTCCAGACCTCAATCGGGCTATTATGTACGCTACAATCCGTCGCGGTTTCCGGGCAAGGTGCAGAAAAGCAATCCGCAACTTACGGTTAAGCACAAAGACGTGGAGACCATGATCGGCGAGGTGTACGATGATTTTTCTATGAAGGGGCACCTGCGTTTTTCACTCAGTGTGCCATCTCCCGAGCTATTGCCCCTAGCCAGGCTCAACAAGTCCATGTTGCACGCATTGCGCAATTTGCCGGGAAATGGCACATCCTACGAACAGGTTCAGGGCAATGAAATGCTGCGCAGACAGATAGCCCGGTCCACACTCAATTGGGGTGGGCAGGTATCGGCCGAAGACCTCGTGACCACTTCCGGATGCATGAACGCCATATCGTTTTGCCTGATGGCCGTGGCCAAACCAGGCGATATGATCGCTGTTGAAAGCCCTGTGTACTTTGGTGTGCTGCGTTTTGCACAGAGCATAGGGCTGAAGTTGCTGGAACTTCCCACCGATCCGGATACAGGTGTAGACCCATCCGATCTGAAAAAGGCGTTGGAGCAGCACCCCATCAAAGCCTGCTTTTTTGTCACCAACTTCAGCAATCCGCTGGGTTATTGTATGCCCGACGAGAAAAAACAGGAAATGGTTCGCTTGCTGGCGCATTATGGGGTGCCGTTGATAGAAGACGACCTGTATGGAGACATATATTTTGGTAAGAAGCGTCCCCTTTCCTGCAAAAGTTTTGACGAGGAGGGTCTGGTGTTGTGGTGCAGTTCCATTTCCAAGTCGCTGGCACCGGGATATCGGGTGGGGTGGGTAGCCCCCGGTAAATTTATGGAGCAGATAAAGCGCCAGAAATTATATCACGGCATTACTTCGGCCACGGCGCAGCAGGCTGCTATTGGAGATTTTCTGGCCACCGGCCGGTATGAGCATCATCTGCGCAAACTGCGTCAGACACTGTATTCAAACAGTCTGCATTATAAGAGGGCTATCGGTGAGTATTTTCCTGAAGGCGTCAAGTCAAGCGACCCTAAGGGTGGGTTTATTATATGGGTGGAGCTGGACCGGAAAATAGATACTTACCAGCTATATCAGGAAGCAATGCTGCATAAAATTAGTATTGCACCGGGAGCCATGTTCAGTTTGCAGGACAGATACCAGAACTGTATGCGCCTAAGCTATGGCATGCCCTGGACCCCGGAGGTAGACAAAGCGCTGAAAAAACTGGGTGGACTGGTTAAGGAAATGATGTAGGTGAGGTTATCGGAGCGGAAAAAATTTTGTTGTTT
>CAIYJV010000116.1 GCA_903926605.1 uncultured Bacteroidota bacterium | reverse complement strand
TCAATGTTCTCAGACCTTAAATCAACAAATTTGATTTTTTACCGGACAGCAATGATTCTATTAGCAAAAATCCTTAAAATGGTTCGATAATCTGTGAGGAAGATGCACAAATTGCAAAATCCGCACCAGTTGTGGGTTTTGATTTATACCTTAAATACAATATCAGATCCTGTATTAAAAATTTTATAGCAACTGGATATTTTCAAACTGTTTTGGACGGGAATTAAATGGGCGAACTTGTTTTCGGGCAGGCTTTTTTTTTCAACGCCACCCAACATTTTGTATTGGCCTTCTGTCTTATTAAAAAGAAGCCTATATTTAAATACCTTCGATCGTTTAAAACTGAAATATTCATCATGAAAACCAGTTTACAAATTGCCTCCATCAGCTTGTTACTGCTGCTGTGTGCAAGCATCAATTCCAGAGCCCAATGTCTACAGGCTGTGAGCTATGGGCAAACGGAATATAATGTGGCAGGCAGCGGGGGAATCCCATTCGATACAATACCGGGCTCTGGGCATTGGAATAACTATGGCCATGGTTGTAGTGATATGTTCGTAAGCAAGAGATATAATTTTTCTATTCCCCCGGGTGCCCACATTTTGGGTATTAGCGTGTTTTGCGATGTCATTCTTCACGATATTTCTGATTCAAGTATCATGTTACTAAAACACGGCACACCCTATGGTGCGGATGGGGCTACCCACATGCCAATAATAGCAGCCGGCACTATCTCATGGGGCGATACTACTACATTATGGGGCGGTGCCTGGACCCCTGCCGATTTTAATGACTCTGGATTCGGCGTACAATTCCGCATGCGCGATATCAGGGCAGATTCGGTTTTTGGCTGGTATGATGCTAACCCCGTTTATATTACAGTTGCCTATGACACCCTTGTTCATAGCGGGGTAACTAATGTATCAAACTATAAGAGTGGCGTCAGGGTCTATCCAAATCCGACAAGTACAACTATCAGTATAGAATTTGGCGCATTGGTGCAAAATGCCAGATTAGTGCTCCACAACATGACTGGACAAGTAGTAACTGAAAAAGCGAATATAAGCAACCCAATTCAGGTACTCGACATAAGTGATCTAGCGAAGGGCATTTATATCCTGGAGTCTACCGTTGATGGGGTTCGGTTTGTTCACAAGCTCGTGCTTGAGTAGGGAGTTATTACATTATAACAAATTATTTATAATGCGACATTGTTTTTAAAACGGTCTATTTTTTTATTTGCATTTTTGTGGCAACTATTTCTTCTCCACTAAGATTTTCTTCAAAGGGTATATTCTACTTAGGAAAATATTTAAAAAGGTTCAATAACCTTCCCGTCTGAGGCACTTAAAACATCGAGTAAGACCTCAAGCCTGACAAGGGTTTGAGGTTTTTTCTTTTGGATTTGGGGCAAATTTGCTACGATTTCCAGACAAACAAATGAAAATCAGTCATGAAAGAAAAACGACAAATGCGCACCCACAGGATACACTTTTGCCCTTTCGTTTTTAGGGGACTTGGCGTTTTGAAAGAGATAGCCCGTCTCAAAAAAAAATCACCCTGAATTTTCAGCATTGTGCACATACTACTATCGTTGGCTGGCTGTAAACAATACAAATTTGAAGGAACAATTTTTCTAAATGGCGATCTGTTCGGCTAGAATTATAACACAGAAAAAATCGTGCAAGTCCCTAAAGTTTTGTACAATCCGAATGCACTCGAAAGGACTTTTCCACACCATTAACCCCAGATTACGCTATGAGAATTTCTCTTCAATTGC
Source organism: uncultured Bacteroidota bacterium (assembly GCA_903926605.1). Taxonomy (GTDB): domain Bacteria; phylum Bacteroidota; class Bacteroidia; order Chitinophagales; family Chitinophagaceae; genus CAIYTT01. Next base: position 2,088 of record CAIYJV010000116.1, on the reverse strand, counting down.
TTTTTTACCAGAATGCCAATACAAATAAGGGTTTAAGCAAAATTTCGTCTGGAAAAGCGCCAGTGTTACGCATTAAAAAAACATAACATAAAATGCAGATCATGCAAACTATATTCAATAGTTTCTGCGATCGTCATTACCACATACATTCCGAATATTAAATCTGTATCCTATTGTTGTTTTAAAGCACAGGTTTCTATAACTCGGTGTGGGGGCTGTACCAATTCCACTATTATTCAGAAGGCCCAATCCTGCTCGCTCACCCAAAACAAAATGCTGGAAATTGATGTCGAAACCGAGTACCACACCCAAACTATTTTTCCTGCTGTTATCTGCATTAAAAGCGCTTTCCTGCATTCCGTTCGTCGAACTCTTTTGAAAAACATTTTTTTGACTCAGCAGATAAGCCAATTGCGGTCCTGCCAGAATAGACAAATATTGATTTGGCATAAAAACAAACAAAACCGGAAAGTCAACAAATGTTGTATTGCGGGTAAATTCGTAGGGCTCACCAAACATACTACCTGTTGCGTGAAACCCTTTTTGGCAATACAGTACTTCCCCCTGAACGCCAAACAACTTCGCTATTGGTATGTTTATAAACACACCACCCACAAACCCACCAATATAACTCGGATGAAAATCCGCTCCATTCGTACTTATAGCACTGGAATAACACATCCCTGCCTTTAAACCAACCATCATTTTTTCACGACAGTCCATTTTTCCATCCTGCGCTTTCGCTTCTTGCGCGATGCTTCCTTTTGCTACAATTACGATCAGTAATAACAAAAAAACTGTTTTCATATCTTGCCTATTTAAAATTGTGATTGGAATATTGCTTGAAAACTAATTGTTTGAAATATGGAAACTCAGCCCGAACGTAAGTACCGTATAACAATCTTTAAACTGGTTTCTGGTATTGCTCGTATTTCCGGCAAAACTATACCCATCCACATAATCCGATAACGTATAATTCATTTGGTAGTTGATCATAAATTGAGTGCGAACCGACCCCAGGAATTTTTTTAATGGAATTCGCAATCCAATATTCAACGGTATAAATGGTGTTATTACACTTCTCTTCGTGAACATTCCATCATCAAGCATTATATTCAATTGATCCTTTACAAAACGGCCGCTAAAAGATGTGATGTTATTATTTACCACCCCTACTCCTGTACCCAAATAGATTCCACTAAGCAGTTTTAGGAAAACACCATGTGGATATTGTAGGTAGTTTCCCAAAGTGATTTTGGCAAGTATATCTATAGACTCAAAATTGCTGGTTTCCGAAAACTTTGTAGAAGACCAACTAATTGGATTCTCATAACTTGAGAGTTGACCAAAATACATTTCAGTTTCTATTACAAAATTGGTAGTTAACCGGCATCCGAATCCCAGCCGAACAACAGGTGCAGCAACAGAATTCGAAAAGTCTCCAAACATATTCGAAAACCCCACTCCGACTCCAAGACTAAGCTTTGGGCTAAATCTTTTGTAATTTTCTGTTTCGTAATAATTTATTTTTTTCCCGGCAGGTCTCGCCTCGTCTCTTTGTTGTCCAAAAACAAATGAGTGCATGAGCATCCACATTGCAACTAAGTAAATTTTCTTATGTGTCATAATGTTTGTGATTAACCAATGAAAACCAATTCCTTTTAACTATTGCAAAGATGGTTTACTATTGAAGCGTGTTATTGTATAACAATAGGTATAAAATACATAATTTACACTTTTTAAAATATTTTCGACACAAGTACTCAATGATACGACACTAACGTCAGGGGAGTTTTTCAATATAACAGTTTAATAATCGGGCCGGTTCAAACCAAAACTTTCAAAACAGTACCGGGTTTGGATAGCACACAATAGTTGAGGTGCCCGTTTTTTCCTGCGCTACGCCCAATGTTGTATAGCGATGCTCCGGCAGATGCCACTGGCGCGGATATTCCGCAAGGATTATCCGTGTTTTCATAAACTCGCCGTTCTCCGAACGGAATTCAAAGAACCAAAGTTGACTTATGACATTGCTAAATTGCGAACAAAACTTATATTTACAGTGTGTCATCGCGGTATAAAATATAT
>CAIYJV010000115.1 GCA_903926605.1 uncultured Bacteroidota bacterium | reverse complement strand
GTGTGAATTCCGATTCTTATCTCAAAAACTTCCTTTCCCTCTTCCCGGTTTTTTTTCTGATGATCTGCCATAAAATCACGCACTTCCAATGCCGCGCAAATAACATCGGCCGCATGTGTTTCATTCGGCACCGGTAGTCCGCCCACGGCCATATAGCTATCTCCTATCGTCTTTATTTTTTCAACATTATACTTGTCCATGATCGTGTCAAACCCCTTGAAACAGTAATCAATTTCAGAGACCAGTTCCTTGGCTGTCAACTTCTCTGAAATATTGGTGAAGCCTTTAAAATCTGTGAACATCACGGTCACCGATTCAAACGCTTTTGCTTCGGCTTCTCCTTTTTGCTTTAGTTCTTCTGCAACTTCATAGGGCAAAATATTCAACAACAATTCTTCAGATCGCTTGAATTGCTTTTCGATCATTTTATCACTGCGTATACTTACTTTCCACAACAGCTCTTCCGATCTTTGGTACTTTACTTCCAGTTCTTTTATTTCGGCGGCCATCTGGTCTGCAATTTCCTGCACGCGCCTTGCAACCTCTGTTTCCATTTCTTCCGCCGAATAAACAGCCCTGTTTACCAAACCACTTTTGGGGTCGTCAGACATATTGAGTTCATTTATAGCGTCGTTTTCCTTTTTGTTCATAGTCAATTTTTTCACGCACCTGTTGTTTTATCTACTCGGCTTCAGGCTGAATTCCACAATGAAGCCGGGGATTTCTTGCCACGGCACGAAACACCCTATCGGCAGGTTTTTTGTCACACCCGCACACCTATCACAAGTACGTCATCTACTTGTTCATTAATGCCCTTCCATTTTTCAAAATACGATTTAAGGTAGGATTCCTGTTCCCGAATAGACTTATTTTGAATGGATAGGATCATTTCCTTAAATTTTCCGGTCATCAATTTCTTGCCGTTGTCCCCGCCAAACTGGTCGGCAAATCCATCTGTAAAAATGTACACACTATCGCCTTTTTCCAGGCCAATAACGTGATTGTTGAACTTCCTGTTTTTGGCAACCTGTAAGCCACCGATAGGATGTTTGTCCGGACCAAAAACCATCAGGTTCCCCTGCCTCACGATCCAAAGCGGCCTGTTTGCCCCCGCGTATTGCAGCACTGACATATCTCGGTCGAAAACGCAGATCGAGACATCCATGCCATCATTGGTTTCGTTTTCATTTTGGTTGAGTGCTTCAATGATCATTACATTCAGTTGCCTGAGTATTTCTGCCGGCTCTGTAATATTCCGCTCATTTATGATCTGTTTAAGCAGTGAGCTGCCGATCATACTCATAAAAGCACCGGAAACACCATGCCCGGTGCAGTCTGCGGCAATGACAACTATTTTGTCTTCACGCTCCGCAAACCCATAAAAGTCACCACTCACAATATCTTTGGGTTGAAAGAGAATGAAAGATTGATCCAGCGTTTTGTAGATCTGCTTTATCTCGGGCAGGATGGCATTTTGAATGCGTTGAGCATAGTTTATATTGTCTGTTATTTCTTTGCTTTTTACCTGAACCTCATCCAACAGACTATCCGACTTTTTCTTTTCTGTTCTTATCCGGTTGCGCTGTTTATACATCAACACAGAGATAATCAGCGAAGCGAGCAGAACGCACATAATTGCATACCGAAAATAGCGCTCGCCGGCCTGTTGTTTTTCCCGCTCCAGCTTAGCAGCCATTTCTTTTTCACGATACTGATATGCCATTTCCTTTTGGCTGATCTCGTTTTCCTGTTCTTTCTTAAAAAGCGTATCCTTTACAGACATTGCCCTTTTGTAAAAATTCAGCGATTTCTCAAATTGTTTGGTCAGAATATATAGATCACTAAGCTGTTCGTTTTGTTCCATCACGTTATAAAAATCTCCGGTGGCGTAAGAAAAGTCAATGGCCTGCAGCAAATAATTTTCTGCAGCAACATAGTCTTTTTTGGCAATGCTCAAATTGCCTAGATAACCCATTACCGTGGCTATGCCGTTTGTGTCGGCAGTGGCCTTGTATAGTTCCATTGCTTTGAGTTCATACAAGGTCGCACTGTCATATATTTTGCTACTCTCGTATACCCGGCCAATATTCCCAAGGTGCAGTGCAAGAGATTTTGTGTAACCGCTTTTATGATCCAGATCTACAGCTATGAAGTCGTACTGCAACGCTTTCTTATTTTCTTTCCGGCGCCAGAATATCATGCCCAGATTTCCATAGGATCGGGCTTTAAAATTTACTATCGCCGGCAGTTTATCGGCGGGTGTTACTTTTTCCAAACTATCCCAGATGGTAATTGCACTATTCAGGTTTTCGATACAGAGATCGGCGTTTCCCATCATTCCGTATGCAGTTCCTATGAAATGAAGAGACAATGCCTTACCAAATGGCCAACTCACTTTTTGCGATAAATGCAGTGCTTCGATACTTTTTGCCAGTGCAGAATCCGGATGTCCGTTTATGGTTTCTGCAATCAATCCCAACATACACCGCACCTTGCCGGTATCTTCTGTGGCGGCGGCTATTTTCTTTTTTAGCGAGTCTATTTTTACCGTATTTCGCTTCTGAGCAAAACACGAAAAAATAACGACGCATTGAAGGCAGGCAAACAGGAAAAATATCTTTTTCACACCATGGGTTTATAAATTGTCATAAAGCGTCAAATGGTAAGTTTGTTTTACACAGAACGTCACTTACTGATTTTTGGTTTAGACAATAAACCTGGCTGAAAAAGGGAGTAAATATCACAATAGGCTTTGCGGAAGAAATTTTTCTGCATTACAAAATTTACCTATGATCATCCCCCTAAAAATCGTGTAAAAATAATTTATGTTTGGCCGATTTACAAAAAATATGAGTTGATTTTGATAAAATATTCAAATATGTTTTCCGAAACTTTCTGGCGAAGCGCTTTTTGCCAATAAATTGTAACAAATTGTTTTACAAAAACAATCGGGCGATATATTTTCTAAAACGCACGATGGCTATCGCATCGTCACGTGATTCATAAATGCGCCCCTCATTTTCTCGACCGATTCATGGAATATTTTTGCAACAATATAATTTTATGCATATCATGTGACGTTATTATCAATTACAAAAACATCCGGTTGGCAAGGTCGAGTCAAACCCTTATGCCAATCACTAGTACGTCATCTACTTGTTCATTTTTACCCTTCCATCTGTCAAAATATGTTTTCAGGTAATATTCCTGCTCTCGCATCGTTTTATCCTGAATTGCGAGCAATTCCGCCTTAAACTTCGACGTCATTAGTTTTTTGCCCTTTTCTCCACCAAATTGATCCGCAAACCCATCAGAAAACAAGTAAAGAGTATCACCCTTGCACAAATCCACTTTATGGTTTGAAAACTTCCGGTCCATTGCCACCTGTAGCCCGCCTATGGGATGCTTATCTGGGCTGAGTGTAATTAATTCGTTGTTTCGAATTACCCATAATGGTCGGTTGGCCCCAGCGTATTGGAGTTCTGTCATTTCTGCATTGAATACGCATATCGAGACATCCATCCCATCATTGGTCTCGTTTTCATTCTGATTGAGAGATTCTATGATCATGATATTCAGTTGCCTGAGTATTTCTGCCGGCTCCGTAATATTTCGTTCGTTTATTATTTGATTGAGCAATGAACTACCAATCATACTCATAAATGCTCCAGACACACCATGCCCGGTACAGTCGGCTGCTATTATGACCACTTTGCCATTCCTTTCTGCAAATCCATAAAAGTCGCCACTCACGATATCCTTCGGTAGATAAAGTAAAAAAGATTCGCATAGCGTTTTGTAGATCAATTTTATATCAGGCAGGATTGCGTTTTGTATGCGAAGTGCATAGTTAATGTTGTCGGTAATTTCTTTGTTCTTTAACTGAACTTCACACAGTAGTTCATCAGATTTTCGCTTTTCTTGTTCAATGATCAAATTGTCTCGTTTTTTTTGTTGATAACCTCTGAAAGCCAAAAAAGCCATCACAGCAACCAGCAAAAAGCCGCAAGAAACTGTTCCTAATATTATCCTTTCTTTCTGAAGATGCAATCTGGCTTGGATGTCTTTTCTGTTTTGCTCAGCTTTTGAAGCATCTTCCTTTTTGTCAAAATCAAATTGCATTTGTTTTTGCACCAATTTCTTTGTTACGTCTTTATTATTTAGGCTGTCCCTAGCTTCTATAAAACTCTTGTAGCTTTCCAGGGCTTTTTGATATTGGCCTGTCTGGCAGTATAAATCATATAGAGCTTTATTTGCGTCTTTCATATATTGAATTGACTTAATTTCTTTTGCGATTTCTAAACTGATATTTAGTTGTTTTTCGGCGTCAAAACATTTCCGTTGTTTTAAAAATATTTTTCCCATACCGAGGGCAACAGAATATCCTGTATATTTCTCTTGCATTTCGTCCGCGAGGGCCTTTGCCTTTTTGAAATATATTTTTGATTCCTCCAAATTCCCCGTTTCATAATAAACGTTTGCTACACTTGAGTAGGTAGAGGCAATCTCCCTGCGATCTCCGATTTTTTCCCATATACCTAAAGCCTTATTATAGAATGCGAGCGCACCCTCGTAATTTTTTCCCAACATTTCATTTGCAGCTAGTCTTGCATAGTCGAGTGCAATTGAAAACTGATTATCCAATTGAATGTCTATTTTCAATGAGTACTCATTATATTCCTTAGCTTTTTTAACGTCTCCGATGTCAGAATAAATAACTGCTAAACTTGCGTATGCACTCGCAATCCCAGCAGTGTCTTTTGTGGCCTCACAAAGTTTCCATAACTCGAAATAATTATTGATAGCATCTCCAACTTTACCAACTTGTGAGTAAATAGCAGCCATATTCAAAAGTCCATTTTTTATACCTGTAGTATCTTTTACTTGTTTGGACAATTGCCACCCTAATGTATAATAATTGAGGGCTGAAATATTGTCGTCTGCATTCATAAAAACCACACCCATCTGGTTGTAAAGGCCAGCTTCAAAAAGTACATTTTTAAGTTTTTTTGCAATTTTCACAGCCTCTTCATAATTTCTAATAGCCTCTTCGTTATCATAATGTTGCAGATGCTGGACCGCTATTGTAGCGTAACACCCGGCAATTTCAAGGACGTCTCCAATTTCTTTCCGCAACACCAATTCGCTATCTAACAAACGAAACGCTTCGTTTATCTCGCCCCGCATATAATAAATATTAGAAAGATTCCTGCAAACCATTGCCATGCCGCGTTTGTCTCTTATTTCATAAAACAATTTTCTGGCAACCATGTATTCTTTAAAAGCCAGTGTATCCGATCCCTTCATCAGATAGACATTCCCTATACAATTGTAAGCATAGGCAAGGACCTTTTGGTCGGTTATAAAGGGTATTTCTGTATTTACCAATTGAAATGCCGAATCCAAATTGCCCTTGGACTGTAGATTGATTCCAATACACACTTTTGCCTCAGATTTGCCCTTTGTATAATTAATTTTCGTGCTGGAACTTAGTGCTTTGTTACTATAAATAAGCCCCGTATCGGTGCTTATTTTACGATATTCATAAGAAATTGCATTAAGTGTATTCACAAAAAAAGTATCTTCCTTCGAAGGGTTTCTGATCAAGTTCTTCAAAGAATCTATTTTTTCCCTACCAAATTTTTGTGAAAGTCCAGCGAAGGAAAAAGAAAGTGATACCAGAAGAAAAAGTGCTTTTCTCATACATAATATTTTTGGCAGGGCTACTATTAAATTTTTCAAGATAGTTTTGTTGTCGGATGCCGGTACGTGGTTGTTAAAAAAACATCCTTAACTCGTTCTATATCATCATCTGAGACTAAAAAAACGAGGGCGCATAAAGGTAAAATGATTACATGATATTTTAATGTAAACATTATTACAACAAATATTGCTAATGCAATCGAATCGCGCAAACAATTTAATAGATATTTTTTTTTAACGCGTGAAAATCCGGTGACAGTAGCGACGGCACACAATTTTGTTGTGCATTATTATTGACGATCAATTTAACTCAGCTACAAAATATTTGAATTTTGTGTTACTTTTGATTAGCTAAAGACGACTCAGATGACGAAAATCAATCTCTACAATTTCTATTTGGATATGGAAAAAGAGGATATTATCCTATCGTTCAAGGGAGATATTACCAAAGAGTTGTTGTCATCTGTTTACCAGATCATCGAGTCCAGGATGGAGAGTGAACAGGAAGATCCAAAAAGAAGAAAAAAATTCTACCATGTCCTTGTGGAGTGTTTGCAGAATATGTACCATCACATGGAGACTTTGCAAACCAAGGCACTATTTTCCGAATTCGCAGGTAGTGGCATTTTTATTATCGGCAAAGGTGAAAACGGTGGTTACCGGATAATGACTGGCAACAATATACTCGTTGAAAATGTAAATGTATTAAAAGATAGAATTGACAAAATAAATGCAATGAGCCCACAGGAATTAAAAGCCTATTATCTGGAGCGCCTGGGGGCAACCGAACTATCTGAAAAAGGTGGTGCTGGTCTGGGAATTATTGATATCGCAAGAAAGTCGGGAAATGCTATTGAATACGACTTCAGGCCTATTTCTGATCAATTTTCGTTTTTTACGCTATCTGCCCTCATCAACTAAAAACACAACTATCATCATGGAAATACTGACTATAGAAGGAACAAACAAAACACCCAAGGTTCTGTTCAACTGTGAAACCGGAGTTTTGGAGATCTCTGGCAAATCAATCCCTGAAAATTCTTTTGGATTTTATCAACCTATGTTATCCTGGATAGATAATTATTCAATTCAACCAATAGCCAAAACCGACGTCAGGATCATCCTTGAATATTTCAATACCAGCTCATCAAAATGTTTACTGGATATTTTCAGAAAATTGGAGATTCTGAACAAATCTGGTAAGTCCAACATAAACATCCTCTGGCATTATGAAGCCGATGATGAAGATATGATGGAGGCTGGCCAGGACTACAACTCTCTGGTAGATATACCGTTCCAGTTAGTCAAGATCTGAGGGCTGCAATTTTTTGCAAATCACTCGCATCAACGATTTGATGGAAAACCTTTTTCTGTGGTTTTTGCCTGACCGGACCTGTATTTTCTAGACCGTATTATGGCCGCGAATTTCAATCTATTATTGGCCGTCTAATTGTACAATAGTCTATGCTTATTTTTTTATTGGAGGCGCGTTGCCTGGCTTCGGTGAGACTCGCATGATTCCTGCGCAAAATCCGGTTGCGACTTGCTGGTAAGATTCCTGTGCAGGATGCCACCGCATTTTGCGGATGTATTCTCAATGGTGCGGCCTTCTTTCTGCTTAGCATTTAAAAAATAAACGCAGTTTGCCAACCAATGGTAAACGTCCTGATGTCTTTCTATGGAAAGTCCTGTTTTTCTGAATATTACAAATAAAACTGACATTAATCTATGAAAATTATTTTACTTTGCCTGTCTTCTTTTGTAAGTCTTTTTTATTGTGTGTCCACCCTGGCGCAAAGCGCCCCGGTTATCCAATATTCCCAACTTTACGGCGGCTCCCAGGACGACCATCCCGGACCAATGGTACAAACACCGGATAAAGGTTTTGTGATAGCCGGATGGACACAGTCGGTTGATGGGCAAGTAGTAGGCTATCATGGCGGTATGGAAGATGGCTGGGTGGTAAAAAATGATTCGGCAGGTAATTTTTTGTGGGGAAAAACGATTGGCGGAAGTGGAGAGGATGTATGTATTGCACTGACGATCACCCCCAACTATTACATAGTCGGTGGTTACTACAATTCCAGTGATGGCGATTTCGATACGCTGCCCCACCCGGTCTCCAGTAGCCATAATATGGGCTATCTGGCCTGGCTCGATCCTGCCAATGGCAGCTTAAGGCGGATAAAAAGTTATTCGGGTGACGTAAATGGCGAAATATATGGTGTGCAGGCTTTGCCGAACGGCAACATCATACTATTAGGTCGTATGTTTCAGACCGGACAGGTAAAAAACATGTGGATAGCGATGCTGGACAGCGTGGGCACTATACTATGGAGTAAGTACTATGGAACCGGATCTGTAGCATCCAACGAAATGCCTACCAGTATTATGCGCAAATCGGGCGGCGGCTTTGTTGCAACCGCCCAAACCACCGGCAACGGTGGCGACGTAACCGGTTTTCATGGCGCTGCCGATATTTGGATGCTCAATATAGATGATACCGGAAAAATACTTTGGGCAAAATGCTATGGCGGCACCTCGGGCGAGGGCTCGTGTGGTGCTTTCGAAGCAAGTGATGGTGGTCTTATTTGTGCCGGCGAAACTCAAAGCAGCGACGGCGATGTAACCGGGTTTCACGGTGGCGAAGACTACTGGGTTTTTAAAACCGACGATACAGGCAAGTTACTTTGGTCTACAGCCGTTGGGGGTTCAGGCACCGAGTTCATTTCCAGTATGCAAGGCACGTGCGATGGGGGTGTGGTGATGGCCGGATATACCAATTCTACTGACGGCGATGTTACAGGTCTTAATGGTCCTTACGATCTGTTTATGGTGAGACTGGACTCTTCTGGCCATATCGTTTGGGAACGCACCTATGGAAGTTCGGGTGTGGATTACGAAGGGCGTATGATCGTAACGGCTGACAATGGGTATGCGCTGGCTGGTTTTACCGGTACTGCAGACAATGATGTGAGTGGTACGCTACACGGTTATGGAGATATTTGGTTTGCCAAATTAGCGACAGATAGTCTGGAGAATTTTTGTCAGCCATTGTCAGTCACTCCCCGGGCTGGTATGGTCATTACAACTCCGTCTGTCTTTCCCAATCCTACTTCGGGGAATCTGTGTATCCATGGAGCCGGAACTCAGTCTGTCGTGAATATTTATGACATGGTGGGTCAGCATATGTTTACAGGAACAATAACATCCGATTCCACGACGATAAATTTAGGTTTCCTGGCTCCGGGTACATACCTCATCCAGATTACTGACAACTCGGGAAACAGAACTGTAACGAAATTGGTAAAGCAATAGCCACAAAAAATTCAGACTGATCCTGACAGCCGCTTCGGGTGATTGAATTCCCGATGGAAGCATACCTACTGTTTGATGACCTTAAATGTGTCTTTAATGCCATCATCAGTGAGGATAGTGACAAAATAGACTCCACAAGGCAGATCACTTGTATTCAACGTTTTGTCTTTTGTATGAGCAATAATACTGCCGACAGAATTGGATAGAACCATACTCAATATCGCTGCATTGCTACCGGGGGTCACCGCAAGTACATCACAGAAAGGATTCGGATAAATGAGTGGCTTGGTTATTACTTCTGTCAGGTTGTCCACTCCCGCTGGCGGATTGGTTACAAACGCAAGGTCATCTACCCATATACTGGTACCCAGGTGTTTGGGTGCCTGCGGGTTGGCCGTCAATACTTGTATTACAGCAGTATCCGGAGTTAGCGCACGCACATATTGCAGGGGCATACTGAACCGGGTATAGGTACTTATCGCGGTTCCGGAGGTGAACAATGCACTTGCGATCGTATCCCTGCCACCTGTGACGGTATTCTTTTTGCACAAGAGTACAGAGATCCGAAAGGAATCGTTAGGGGCTTTCTGATATTTATAATAGCCGGTAAGGCTGTCGGGGCGCGATGTAAACGCATAGCCACCTATGTTGCTGCCGGGTACGGGAGGGCCCATTGTTTGCGCGCCGGTATAGGCCGTTGCGGTAATAGTATCAAGCACCGATGTGGACGGATTGGTGAACGTATCCAGTTTGCACTGTAACGCATAGCTGCCACTGTGTGCATCTGTAGACTTAATAACTCCGGGGCTCACAGCCCAGCCATCAGGCGCTAAAAAAGGACCTGAAGCCACCCATGTCTCGAAGCCGGCATTAGGTATGGTTTGGCCAATTGCCTGGGTACTTATCAATATCACAAAGCTCAGCAGTACTTTTTTCATCCGTTTGGTTTTAATTATGTACAATGTTATGGGTTGTTAGACGCCTCTGTTGCGTCAATCCTTCGATTTGGCATAGATATATTCGATTGCAATAGGAAGAAAAATAGCGATGCCTGAAATGAATTGGTATAAATGGCATCCATGCACGGACTGACTTTATGATCTCTACACCGTTGCCAAACTTGAGGACCTGTGTTGCAAAAGCGGAACAGTTTGGTTCAAAATTGGATAGGCCGAACAATTGTACTGAAACCAGAGCGTAATGTTTCAGCTTTGGTGTCTTTGCAGTCCCGACCTAAACCAACCGGTTCGCAATGACATCGGTGAGCGGTCGCAAGATTCAGAGCGGCACAATGAGTGCATGATGTAACTCCATTCTTATTTTATGTAAGATTCAGGGCATGAGACAGGTTCACCTTTGTGTAATATAATTCATTCAGCGGCAAAAAATCAGTCTTAAAAATACTAAGATGAAAAAAACTAAAATTGAATCTGGCAAATCAGTTTCTAAAAGTATGTTGGGTCAAAAAACCGGAAGTTCACTGGACATTAAAACAAATCAGGATTTCAATAACGAACACCCGGACTATGATGCTTCAGGCAATCTAAGAGGAATCTCAAATCCCAAGGGCGACAGAACCAATACCAGACGACGTTTTGGAATTCAACCAACGGTAATTATTTTTTTTGTTTTTGTATATGGTTTGATGTGCACAAGTTGCATGGATATGGAGCACGGAATGAAGTGAGATATGATAGAACATGATCCAGCATCCGGACTTCATTTTTCGGCAATTTCAGGGTTCAAATCACTGGTGCACTCAGTCTGAAACTATTGAGCAGATTTGTTATTCGACCAATAGTTTCGAGGTTGTTACCTTATTGCCGATCGTGGTAAAGACAAAATAGACGCCGGGTTTACCAATTCTAAGGGTCTTGTGGTTGGCGCCGGCTTCGGCACTCCAGTTCGCAGCTTCTGTTTTCTGACCGATCATATCATATACCTCAACCGATACATTGCCCGCGGATTTCAAAAGTAAAGTCACCGTAACCTCGCGTTGAGTAGGATTGGGGTAAATTTTTACATCATCAGTAATATCACTTATATCAGCCTGATGTGTCGTACAACCTGCAGGCGCAGTCAAAGTTCCGCCCGATGCGAGGAAGCTGGCATAGAAAAACTGGAAATAAACATTCGCCAGTGTATCGTCGTGGATGATAAGGGTGTTTTCGTCGTTATGTGTGTTGGCCACTGCCGACCAATTATGTGAGCCGGTGAGCACCGTAGGGTCAGCACATTTATTTGCCTGGTCTACGATCAAATATTTGCTGTGGTATAAGCCTGTGCCGGTATAGCATTGGTACTGAGAGCCGAGGGCAGAACGGAACATGGAATCCGGGGCGTACGTAGCGCTGGTTGTGTCACTGATTCCCGAGACATATACACCTGCTGCGTGTCTGGCCAGTATCAGGGATGCGTCTGTACTGTCTGTAAACGAGTACATCCCGAAATACAGATCTGTGTTGGCAGAATCAATTGTTGCCTGAATGTGGCTGTTGGTACTATCCGAAGGGCTGAAATATAACTCTACAGATTTACCATCAATGATAAAATTGTGCATCCCGAGATTGGTCTTGTGGCTCCCAAACTTAGACAGGGCCGTATCCGGTGTCAATCCGCTGCCGCCCCACATCATATTGAACTCGGCGGTATAAGCCTGAGACAGTGCCGAGTCCTGAAGAATGATGGTATTGTTGTAATCTGTGAAAAATTGTTGTGATGTCCAGTTACAGGATCCCGATATCACAATCGGGTCCAGAGGGTCGGAAGATATTGCATCAATAATCACGAACTTATTGTGCATCAGCGTATAGCTTCCTGTGGTCGGGCTGGCAAGCGTATGTATACCGGAGACCAGATAGTTCAGGCCGGAGTTAGAGGAACTACCGTCGTAGATCCACCTCACATTTACGCCCCTGGAATAAGCATTGTTTACGGCATATGCTATAGTATCATAAGCGCCCTGAGAGTAGTTGTAGAGTGCTATATCCAGGGAATATTTGGCCCTGTTGATATAGGCTATGATCGTATCGTGCAGACAGTGGTTTAAATAAACAGCCGGAATGGTGGTGGAGACAGAAGTATCAACAGGATGATTGAAATAGGCTTTGATCTTGTTACTGGCGGTAGCATTGATCGAAGTAATTAAAAAGGCCAAAAAAAATATCTTCTTCATATACTTTATGTTTGCATTGATTGAATGTAAAGATAGGCGATGGCAACAAATTGTGTGTGGTTTTCAGCCTGTGGTCAATACTATATTTCTGTTATCAATTATTAACGTGCACGGTGCCAAATTAAAATATAGTGGCATGAGTTTGCAACAAATCTCTGCGTCTGGACTGGATTCGTGATTGAAGGGGAGTTGGTGACTTTTTGAAGGGGGTTTGGAAACGCTGAAGAGCTTAGTTTGGGATAGCTTGCACAGTGGGGTCGAATAATCAACTTCGGGCTTGTGAATTCCAATTCGACGAGCCTGTCGGTAGGTTTAGAAAGACACAAATGTTCCAGACGGGACTTTCATACCCTTTGGGTTTTTGTCTTTACATTTGTGCGTGTAGCAAAAGAGCAAAAACAGATGAATTTAGCCTACATGATTATCGTGCATCACCAGCCTCAACTTTTGTTCAGGCTGATAGATAGATTGGATGAAGATCATGCATGGTTTTTTATTCACATTGACAAAAAGTCTGCGTATAAGCAGACTATAATAGATCATTTTGCAGATAAAAAGAACGTAAAAATTATTTGCGAAATTGATGTGATGTGGGCAGGTTTTACACAAGTGGAAGTGGAAATGGCCCTCATAAAACTCGCCACATCTGCAAACATTGATTTTCGATATTATGTATTGCTAAGCGGCCAGGACTATCCTATAAAAAGCAAGGCGCAGATCCGGAGTTTTTTTGAATCACATCAGACGGATTTTATCTCATACAACAGTATGAGCTATATGCCCCCCCGGTTTTTAGAAAAGGTGTTGTATTACCATTTCCCGGACGTACCCTATTTCAACCCAAGGAGTAAAAAGAAGAGCCGGTTTTTGATTTGGCTTTATTACGGGTTAAACGCCAAATTGAGGCGAATTCTGCCACCCAGGAAATTTTACAAGGGTATGGAGCCATTTTTTGGGTCAAATTGGTTTGCGTTTACTCAGGATACTGCCCGGTATATTGTAGACTTTGTGAACACCAACCCCGGATATGTAAGGTATATGCGATTTACAGAAAACGCCGACGAAACGTTCCTGCACACAATTTTGATGAATTCGCCCCGGCAGACAAATGTGTATGATTATGAAAAGTATGTAGAATGGCTGAAAGTAAGAAAGGGAACCGATTTGTTTTATGCCGGCCATACCAGTCTCAGATACATGGATTGGTCTGAGCGTGGAAAGCCGAAACCTGCCACCCTGGATATGTCCTATTTTGACGAATTGAAAAACAGTGATTATTTATTTGCAAGAAAGGTTGATGAGGTGGTTTCAGCACAGTTGCTGGATGAAATTGATTCCAATCTTTTGTAATTCCTCCATACATTGTTGCCGTGCCTTGACCGCAGTGGGACAAGATTCATGTTTTTAACACAGTTGCAATACCGTTGGGCCGGATTTGCAAAATCCTTACATTGAGTTTACGGATAGTATAACCTGAACAGCGTGGGCCATATGATCAAGCAGCGGGGTGTATCAGCTCCAGTCATTTCATCGGGACAGAATACTGCAACACTCAGTGCTTTAATACCAATTAAATTTCAAAAAACGACATTTCGACCCAGCCGTCTGTTTCGGCTAAAGCCCTAAAGACAATGGCTTTTGACCACGATCTAAAGATCGTGGCAACTACTTTTCATGCCAATTTTTGTTGACAAAATGGTATAAGTCGCCGCTTTGCTCAGACAGAAACAAATTGGGTACAACAAGCAGGCATTACATTTTCACAAACTGCAGGGTCTTCACTCCCGCTTCTCCCCTGAATGTAATGTAGTACAAACCGGCCCGCAGCGCTGTTAGGTCTGTGTGGGTGGTGGCACCGGTAAGGTTGCCTGCTAAACGCAACTGACCAATGGCATCCGAGATCGTAAAGGTAGCATAGCCTGCGCCCTGCAAACTGATGGCTAAAGACTGAACTGCGGGATTAGGGAATATGGATATAGCCGGTCCGTCGCTGACTTTGGCAACGGATAACGGTGTGCCAATAACGTTCTTTACCTCATTGGTCATAACCACGGTATTGCCATCAAAATAAATACCGGCGCGGTTAGGGATAATAGTACCATCCGGCAAGCCTGTCTTTGTATTGATGGTATAAATAAATTCGCCGTCGCAAAGGCCATGATGTGAACTATCCAGCAGATTGATGTTGGGGAAATCGAACTTCATGATATGGTAGCCTCCGGTCTTGATCAGGGTGGTGTTAAGTTCGGCAGAAGCAGAGATCATGTTCAGCGATCGGTAGTCCAGATTTTCAGACAGTGTGTCGAGGACATAAATATTCCGCGCCGGAGCATTGCCGGTGTTTTCAAAATTGACCGTGTAGCGCAGTCGCGTGCCGGAAAGAATATTGCCGGCAGGGCTCACCCACATTTCATTCGGATCGAAAGACGAGGTGACCGTATCTACCACGAATTCTGTATTATCGGCCATATTGGCGTCGCCCACAATGGGGTCTACTTCTGCATGGGTCTGCACGGTATCGCCGGGTGTGAGAAACCCGGTTGCCGGATTGTATAAAAGCAGATAACTGATGTGGTACGGCACCAGCGTGGTATTGGCATCCATTGCCGGCAGATTCCAGGTAATATTATTGCCGGTTGATGACGACGCGGCAGGGCTTGAAATACCTGTGAAATGCCATTTCGGACTGAAAGTAAGTGTTACGGTTGCGGTCTGTGGTGTACACGATGTGTTGCGCACATAGATGTTGCCTCCCTGGTCGTACATACCGGTCAAAGGACGCGTAGTATAAATAGAAAGATCGAACGGACTTGAGGCGGAGCATACCACACCCACGTACTGGTCGGGGTAGTTGTTTACCAGCATAGTAGTCCTGAATCACACTTTTGCATTTCGCCACTTGGGAGGTCGGCATCCGCGAGGAAGTACTCGGTGGCTGAGCCTGGCAGGGGAAACGGCGGGAAAGTACCTGGTTTACCTGTTTTGGGAGAATACGCCGTTGCGCACTGCAATAGCCTTTTTCAATCTTATTTTATTCAAAAAGTAAGGGATGTAAGTTGATACCATGGCTCCGGCACCAGCAAATACCATTGACATTCCCGACTGAATGGTTGCGTCACTGGAATTTTTCATCACCGCGTTTGAAAGTTGCAGAATACCTGCAACCATGCATACTCCTCCAGCACCATCTATCAGGTTGAGTATCATTCTGGTTTGCCTGAATCGGTTGAGATATTTATTGGCAGGATCATTTGGGGGAATCATGTGTTTTAACGCACTCAGTTTCAAAGGATGAAAGTCTAACTTGCCGCTATCCTGTACATAAAGGTGCATAAAGTCGTGATAACTATAGCCATAATGTGCTGCATTTGTAGCAGCAAACACATTAATTTTGCCTTCTGCAATCTGTGGTCCGAAGTGACCATTGCCCAGATTCATAAACAATTGTTCCCCGTTACTGTATCGTAACACTTTTCGACTCGGGAAAGCCTGTTCATCAGCCAAAATGCGTCCATGTGCAAACTCATATTCTTGTCCGGCTTCTTTGGCGGGAATGACCGTGCTATCCTTCAGTTGCACAAATGCAGGCAACGCTGTCGGTATCCGGCCCAGTTTCAGAACCGGATTACAGGATGCGAATGAGAAAATTACAGCAATCAAAATGCCAACACCGATAAAACGCATTGACAATGCGTGTGTTTTGTGCGTCATCGAATATCATTACTTTATAAGCGCCAGGGAAAATCCAATGTTCAGATACAATCCTGACCCACTAAGACCGGGGCGGTACCCTAATTCTATTTTGTAGCTACCTATACCCCTGTTTTCTTTGTTGCATTTGTACCCGATCCTGGCTCCAATGGGCGATGTCTGAAAACTCCCCGGATCGTTGGCTACTATAGTATGGGTTCCCAATGTATCTCTCATCCCGTCAAATTTGGTACTCGCCACCAGGACATCTAAATACAACTCATTGACGGCCCTGCTCTGGAACACGCTACCCTTCTTGTAGGTGTTTTTCGTAACAGCCGAGAAAAATACCAGATTGGCAATTCCAATGTATGCACCACTTGTATGTGCATTGGTGAAATAGGTCGAACCCAGTGTCATTCCATCCTTTGTTTTTATTATACTGCCACTGGCCATATCAGTAGTCACAATCGAGGTGTTTTGGAAATATCCTCCTCTCAACGCAATAATATGGCGGCATGGCAATTCGGGCTTAATGTAATATTCGATAGTAGTTCGGTAATGGGTATGACTCTCCAGAATGATCCGGTGTTTCAATCTGGTTCTCTCGTCCTTTAGGAATACCCTGATACCGGCTTCGGCGGTTCTGCCGCCTGTTACATCATTCAGGTTGTAGTTGGTCTGATTATCGTTGCGCGAAAGCGTTTTTTGTATATCTATGTAGTCACTGGCAAATTCTGCGTGGAAGGAGAGGTATTTTTTTAAAAAAACATCGGCGCTTGCACCGTATCCCCATTTTAATATGTCGGAAGGCGAGAATTCGGCGTTTACTAAAGCAAGTTGTCCCATAAATCTGATCTTTTCAGACTGTTCCTGATAGACATATACTTTCCCTCCGGAATTTAAGGAAACGGAGTCGCTGGCATGGCTGGTGTTGAATTTGGCCGAGAGTTTAGATTTCAGGGGTTGTGCGAAGGCCGTGGAGGTTGCTAAAATGAGGGTAATAAAAAATAGGTGCTTCATAAAGTATTTTTTTTGAACGGCTAAAGTAACTTATATATTCGAAAATTGCAACCTCGTTATGTTTATTTCTGGTTTATTTCAGGATGGGCTTTACCAAATAGCAGATCGCGAATTCGCCTGGCCCGGGAGGACAAGTGTGAATATATAGGGAGCTAACAGGAATCAAAAAAATGAGCTTTCTGTTTATGAAGTCTGTTCAGCGACCTGCATGCCGGTAGGCAAGACGGCGGTTTGGTAAGACACAGATGATCCTTCGGAAAGTCCGTCAGAAGAATCTGAACAATTGTGTGCGCAGGGGTTGATTTTATTGGGCTAAATATCCGCCATCTATATTGAGTGCGGTTCCTGTGATGAATGAGCTGTCGTCGCAGGCAAGAAAAATGAAACCAGCTGCAATTTCTTCTGACGTACCCAATCGATTCATCGGATGTTTACTGAGGATTATCTGCCTTCTTTCCGGTTGATTGTTGAGATCCAATTTATTAAGCAGCGGGGTGTCGATAAATCCCGGGCAAATCACATTGACTCTGATGCCATTGGTAGCATATTCCAGTGCTGCTGTCTGTGTAAGGCCGAGGAGACCATGTTTTGCTGCCACGTAGTGCGCTGATTTCGCATAGCCCACTTCGCCCGAGATCGAGGACATATTTACGATCACTCCCTTTTTCTGTTTCTCCATTTGCATAAGCTCATGCTTCATGCAAAAGAAGACACCATTCAGATCAATACCGATCACCTTTAGCCAGGATTCCATATCCAAATCAGCAATTTTGCCGGGTTTTCCGCCTATGCCGGCATTATTGAGTGCCACATCGAGCGTGCCAAACGTGCTTATCACTTTTTGAACAGCAGATTCTACCTCTGCATACACAGATACATTGCATTCTATAAAAATGGCCGCGGGCTGTACAGCTTTTATGTCATCCATAGCCTTAATATTCGCGCCTCTTTCCCTGTCTGCTATCACTATATCAGCACCTTCTTTTGCGGCTGCAATGGCACAGGCTTTCCCTATACCTGATAGTCCGCCGGTGATGAAAACGGTTTTGTGCTCCAGTTTTTTCATGCTGTTGGTTCGTGGTTTATTTTGTGATTTTTTTTATAGCATAAAGGTCTGATGCCTACGGCAGGTTAATGTTGTACAATACTTGATTATAGTTATAACTTCCAACGGCATTTTAATTGTGAGTAGGTGCGAATTGCAGCACCTGCCTACAGGCGCCTCGTCCGGCCGGTTTAATGAGAGCGGGTGATCTTTACGGAACTAACGCGGTAGGCTGGGATTTCGCCAATCTGGAGACTGGCAACCGTCAGGTCGTAAACTCTGTTTACGCCCAACAACAGTCAACGGGGTTCAGGATTACTGGCGCATTGTCTTATGCCAGATTAATTGCTCCAATTGCTTGCGGTCAATCGGGCGTGAACGGTAGGTGCCTTCTTTTGCATGGATTCCTATTGCTACACCTTCACCATTCCACTCTTTGTTTGCTGAATCCCATTTTTCGGGACAGGCACTCCACAGGATCTGTTTATTGCGGTTCACAATGAAAGTTCGGCCATAAGTACCACCCATACAAACAAAAAAACTACTGTCGGGCAATTCTGAAACGTTTCCGCCAAATAAAAACTCGTTGGGTTTAAGATGTTCATCAAAATTTTCCATAGGGCATTCAAACTCCCAAACCTTTTCAATGGTATCTTTTCCGGGTGGTGGATTTCTGAGAATCATTATTGTGGGCAGTTTGGGGCGTTGGTACGAATTATTATTAAACAAGTATAGATCACCATTGCTGGTTCTCCTGCAACCATGCTGTCCAAAAAAGACATTGTTGGACAGGTGGTTGTCGTTGAAAGTGCCCGGCACATAAAACTTACCATACGTATGCAGTACGGATCGGTCTGGATAGCTAACTTGAAGCACCCTGCTGATCTCCCTGTAGCTGATGAACAAATTGTTGTTTTGTTCGTCAAAATAAAATGCATTGGCATGGGTATCATTTAAGTTAAAAAGACGGCACGGAAGCATTCGCGTACTTAAGTCTGAGTTCTTAAAATAATCGGCATCATTCCATTTCCAGACAGTATTGCCATGTTCATCATATTCAGAAATCGTACTAAAAAACATTTTCTGGTAGTAAACCCCCTGTTCCAATTTTATTTTGCTGGCCCAAAGCTTGTATACCGAGCTGTCGGGAGGACCCGGTAGTACCCACCAGGGCTCCTGGAAGCCCATAGCCATATAATGCCCATTTGCAAGCCGCGTAAATTCATGGTGGTAACCTGAATTCTGAACCAAAGTGTCGAGACTTACCGAAGAGTTTTCCGGTCCACGCCATAAAATATGGCCATTGTAGTCTATTTCATAAAGCCGGCCATTGACTATGGCAGTAATAGTGCCGAAAGGTGTGGCATTCAGGTCGCGGAGAATGAGTGAGGACTGATTTCTATTTTCAAACTTCGGCAGGAACCAAACAGGCTTACCGCCCATGTCGTAAAGTACCTTGTGTCCATCGACAAAAAAATACCCGTCTTTATATTTTTCGTTGGTAAGCGTTATCCGAACCCGTACACTGTCGGGATCTATCTCCGGCGAGGTGCCAATGCTGAAATGATGCAATTCACTCTGTGTCTGTTTATGTCGTTTGTTTTGGTATAACACGCGCCAGGTGTATTGTTTTCCAAATTCCGGAACTTCGGCTATAATTCTGTTAGTGTCTATTTGGAAAGTGATAGACACTTTTTCGTTGAATAGGCTTTCAGTGTTAATATTGCCAGGGGCAATCTGCAATTCATAGATAGTTGTCTTCTTTACTTGAGGGAAAGAAAAACCTATGATCCTATAATTTAATTGACATTGTTCCTCAGGGGATATTTGGGCAGTTAACGACAACGGGAAAATTAAAAATGAGGCAAAATATTTTACCAGGTTGAACATCGCAACTGCGTTAAGCGCAGATAAAATTATCGAAGGCTATTTGTCTGACAAAAACGAATGGTAAATTCTAATGTATTTTAATCTGTGCTGAAGCTGACGTTGATATTATCATACGGTTTTTTGTTCTTACAACAGTCTTAACTTTATATTTATTGACCTGCACATTTCTATATTAAAGCGTTCAAATTTTAGTTGCCTAAATGCAAATGGCTGAATCTAATCGGCAACCATAAAGACGTAAACGGAGTTTACGGCTAACAACAGGGTTAGGAAGACTATGCCAAACCTGGGATTGCAAATCCCGATCAATTGTGTTCGGGATAACATATCCCGAACAGCGGACAAAATTACGTTTGAAAAAATATTGGTGGGTGGAAGTATGTTATGACGATACGTTTTGTGCAAAGTGACTATGCAATTTTCGTATAGTGGCGGAAAGTGCTTTTGGCGCCGGGCGCGGAAATGGAGAGAAACCGGGATTGCAATTACATTGCAACCGGCTTTCGGAGTGCAAGTCCGAAAGTGCGGGGAATTTGGAATATATGCTTCCAGCGAGACGGGGACTGTAAATAAACCTGTGTCAGGTCCTTCATCATGTGTTAGGCGGGCGCGCCCGCCTAACACATGATGAATATATAATTTTT
>CAIYJV010000114.1 GCA_903926605.1 uncultured Bacteroidota bacterium | reverse complement strand
TCAATTGGTAAAAGACCAGTTTTCATGTGTGCACAGAGGGAAAATAGAGGCGAAGAAGAAAGGGATGATAGATATGTATTTTGTGGACAGAAAATTACAGTAGGGCATGTTTTTCAAATCACTTCCATTATTGGAACGGAATTGAAAAATCAGCTTAAACGATCCTGAAAGCCTGGATAATATTTGTGCAAATGACTGATGGGGTGCGAGGAAAAATATTCTAATCAGGGCTTATTAAAAATCCGGGTGTAGCGACTAAAAACCTACTAATTATCTACTTAAATTAGTAGGTATATTGCAAAACGCACCTGCTAATTTTTGTGCTCAGATTTTTAATTGAAAGCACGCCAACTTCGCCGGAAACAGGATAGCCAGGATCAGAGGACTTGCAGACGGCCTAATTCTGCCAAAGATTTCCAAAATCCTGATAATCCCTCATACCTATATCCTGACCCGGAAGCCACTCGACAACTAAGGTTGCAGTATCTTTACCTTTCTTTTTCAGTGCTTTATTCATGTCGTGCCCAAAGTATGCGTTTTATATAGGCCGTTGGCTTACAACAGGTCTGTGCCTGCTGACTGCATGTTTTTGCGCGGTACCAATCACTTTGTGCGCTCAAAAGATGTCCCGGCTGGACAGCATTAAACAGGGCAAGATCAACCTGACACAAAGCAAGTTCATAAATAATGTGTTCAGACAGGCTGTGGGCTCGATAGAGCGGCAAGGGGCATCACCCGGCCTTGCCTACCTGAACAAAAAAAGTGAAGACGTATTTTTGCCTTACCAGGGCAAGATCATACGCCATATCAAGATCAATCCATACAATTTTGACCGAACCCTAAGGGACACCCTGCACGAAGACAATTCGCTTGCAGGCCGTTTTGGTAAGTCGCTGCATACGGTAACAAAAGACTTCCAGATCAGAGACAACCTGTTCATTAGAGAAAACACCCCCCTCAACGCATACAAGGTCGCCGACAACGAGCGCTACCTGCGCGAACTGGAGTATATACATGATGCCCGAATATTGGTACGCGCATTAAAAAACAATCCCGATTCAGTAGACATAGATGTGGTGACGATAGATGTATTCAGCATAGCGGGCGGATTCGCAACCAACGGACTAAACCATTTCAATGCCAACTTGTTTGAAACCAATCTGGCCGGCATGGGTCAGCGCGTGGAGGTAACCGGACTCTATGATGGCAATCGCAACCCCGGGCTCGGCGAGGGCATACAATACCGGAAAAACAACTTGTTTCATTCCTTTGCCGATGCCTCGGTGGGCTATAGCACCATGAGTGGTAACGGTTTTACCAATGAAGAGGAAACATCGGGTTTTTTCAGTCTCACCCGGCGATTGGTGTCGCCCTATTCCAGAATAGCGGGGGGACTGACCATCAGTCATAACCAGTCGTTTAATTCCTACCACGCACCCGACAGCACATTCTACCGGTACAGTTACAATCTGTTCGACATTTGGGGGGGGTACAACATCGGCATCCGGAAACTGACTGCGACCAACAACACCATTCGAGACCGCCGTTTCTTCTCCCTCCGGTTCTATAACCGCGATTACCAGCATGTTCCCTATCAGGTTTCGTCGTTCAATCCGGTGTTCAACAGCTCGTCGGCCCTGCTGGGCCAGATCACTTTCTTCCGGCAGGATTACTACCGTACGCAGTATATATACGGGTTTGGCGCCACTGAGGACCTACCATACGGTTACAACCTGAGCCTGACAGGCGGCTGGCACAGGCAGCTGGAAATGCAACGACTATACCTGGGTATCAATGCTTATAAATACATAGCCACCCATGACGGCGATTTTTTGCAGGTATATTTTAAAGCCGGAGCCTTTCGCTATGGCTCCAGCCTGCAGGATGCTTCTATGCTGGCGGGCGTCACGGCCTTCAGTCGCACGTTTTTCTGGAACACCACCCGCATCCGGCAATACGTAAACGCCAGTTATTCGTCCATCTCCAACATGGTAACCAATGCGCCGCTGCGCATAGACAACTATTATGGTGTACGGGGTTTTCTTACCGACTCGGCCTCGGGAGTACGGAGGCTGAGTCTGCAATCTGAAACCGAATTTTTTATCAAATTCAGCCTTTGGGGTTTCCACTTTTGTCCGTTCCCCTACTTCGATGTGTCGCTGCTCACCCCACCAGGTCAGTCTTTCCGCCATTCTGAATTATACTCCAGCCTTGGAGGCGGAGTACGTATGCGCAACGAAAACCTTGTTTTTGAGACCATAGAACTCAGGGCCTACTTTTTCCCCGTAGCTCCAGGCAATATGCGGGGTTTCAAGATCGTTCTCAACTCCAACATCCGATACCGGTATACCAGTAATTTTATTTCCCCTCCCGACGTGGTGCAACTCAATACACAATAGGTCTGCGGAAGGTGGATTTCGTCGTTCCTGTTACTATCTTTGTGTGGCATCAATACAATGATCCCCAATGGAATATTCTCCCGAGTTCGTATACAAATTACTGCTGGCCATGGCGCTGGGTGGCATTATAGGCATAGAAAGGGAGCTCAGGAGCAAATCGGCTGGTTTTCGCACCCTAATTCTTATCTGCCTGGGTGCAACGATGTTTACGATTTATTCGCAGTTTCTGGGCAAGGGCAACAATGCAGACCGTATCGCCTCCAACGTGGTAGTGGGTATAGGCTTTATCGGCGCAGGCGTGATTTTTAAAGGGGATAGGGGGGTAAACGGTATTACCACCGCAGCTTCCATTTGGCTCACTGCTGCTGTGGGTGTTGGTGTGGGGTGCGGATACTATTTCGTAGCCGTGCTGGGTTGCGTTCTGGTGCTTACTACGCTGTTCCTGTTCTCTATTCTGGACGGCTATCTGGATCGGCTTAACCAGATAAGGGAGTACAATATCGAGTATGCCTACGAAGCAAACAACCAACACAAATACGAAAAACTGTTTTCCAAATACGGTCTTAGCGTTAAAGCCCGGTCTCAAAAAAAACAGGGCAATATGATACGTGGTTCTTGGATTGTGATGGGCAAGGAAAGCAGGCACCACCATTTTATAGAAGTGATACTGAAAGACAAGGATGTGGCTGAGTTTGAGTTTTAATATTCCTACCAGGCGAGCGGCAGTTTGCACGGCTCATTTTTGATATTATTTTTGCCGGAAACGGAACCCGCTCGCATGCGCGAAACCCCACAACTTACTGAAACAGAAATGAACCGGAAAATACGAATGCCCCGCAGGTTTCTTTGGATGATCCTGCTCTTGCTGCCGGCGTTCTCCCTGTCTGCACGCAAAAAACAGCGTATGCCAGACTACCTTACCACTTCGCCTTTTCCCTGGAAATCGTACCAGAACAGCGCTCGTTACTACAGATGTGTGGGCTACATAAAAACTACAGATGTGGCAGCAGCCCACGACAAGGCACTCCTCGATGCTAAGACAAGACTGAGCAAGGCCATACTGAACAGTTTTAACGACAATGCCGAACCCGGCAAAAATGAACTGCTGCAAATACCACTCCCTGACCTGAAAATAATAAGTGAGCGCACTGCACCCTCTGGCGCCCACCTGGATCTGTACTGGCTATTGATACGTGTGCCCAAAAAGAACATCCGTAAAAAGGTACAACGCGAATACATGGCCCGACACAAAAAAGATGCCAAACCCTACAAATTCATCTCGAAGTTTGACGACGAAATGGAAAGCCTAAAAAACTACGACTACTAGAGTGCTGAGAAAGAATTTTAGTGCGCTTCCAGCCAGTTACTTCCTGTTCCCGTTTCTACGATCACCGGCACTTCATGCGGCAATGGCAGCGCTTTTTCCATAAATTCTTTCACCACGGCCTTTACTTCATCTACTTCACTCAACCGGGCATCAAACACCAATTCATCATGCACCTGTAGTATCATTTTTGACTGTAGCTGGCGCCGGCACATTTCCTTGTGTATCGCTATCATGGCCAGCTTTATCATATCGGCTGCGGCACCCTGTATGGGCATATTAATGGCGTTGCGCTCGGCGAATCCACGTACGGTCTGATTGGCGCTGTGTATATCCCTGAGCCAGCGTTTGCGGCCCATAAGGGTCTGCACATAATCGTTCTCCCGCGCAAACCTGATGGAGGTCTCCATATATTTCTTGATCATAGGGTACTGGGCAAAATAGTTGTCTATAATACCCTTGGCCTCGGTCCTGCTGATGCCCAGATTTTCTGCCAGCCCAAATGCCGACTGACCGTAAATAATGCCAAAATTCACGGCTTTGGCGGCGCGGCGCATAGTGGACGTCACCTCAGACTCGGGTACGCTGTACACCTTGGCGGCGGTAGCAGTATGAATATCCTTGTGGCTCCTGAATGCGTCTATCATAGCTTCATCGCCCGAAATGGCAGCCACGATGCGCAACTCTATCTGCGAATAGTCGGCAGACACGAGGCAATGCTCCTGGTCGCGGGGTATGAATGCTTTTCTTATTTCCCTGCCTTTGTCAGTCCTGATGGGTATGTTCTGCAAATTGGGATTGTTGCTGCTCAGGCGGCCCGTCACGGCCACGGCTTGATTGTAGCTGGTATGCAGCCTGCCTGTCTTAGGATTTACCAGATCGGGCAGCGAATCTACATAGGTGCTTTTCAATTTCGTGAACTCCCGGTACGACAGTATGTCTTCCACAATGGCATGCTTATGCCTGAATTTCTGCAACACATCTTCGCCCGTAGCGTACTGACCCGTTTTGGTCTTTTTTGCGCCCTCGTCAATTTTCATGATCTCAAACAATACCCGGCCCAGTTGCTGTGGAGATGCAATGTTGAATTTTACGCCAGAGTGCGCATAAATAGAGTCTTCCATTTTCGCTATTTCCACTGCCAGCTCCCCAGAATACGAACGCAGGAAGTCTATATCCAGTTTCACGCCGGTATACTCCATATCCATGAGCACGGGTACCAGCGGATTTTCGACTTTTGAGAATACCTCGCTCACCGATTTTTCCACCAGCAAGGGGTCGAATACTGCTTTCAGCTGCAGGGTTACGTCGGCATCTTCTGCCGCATATTCTTTTATCTGCGCCAGGGGCACATCCCGCATAGAAAGCTGAGACTTGCCTTTTTTACCTATCAGTTCTTCTATGCTCACCGGTTGGTAAGCCAGGTACTTCATACTCAGCATATCCATGCTGCGCTTGCCATCGGGGTCTATTACATAATGTGCCAGCATGGTGTCGTACACATTACCCTTCAGTGTGAATCCGTACCAGCGTAGCATGATCATGTCGAACTTGATGTTCTGTCCCACCCAGCGTATCTCCTCCTTGTCGAACAGAGTTCTGAAATGTTCCAGTACGGCCATTGCCTCGTTTCTGTCGGCAGGTATGTTTACGTAATAAGCCCTTCCTTTTTCATAACTGAAGCTCATACCCACCAGATCAGCCAGATTGGGGTCTACACCAGTGGTTTCTGTATCAAAACAGATCTCATGATGCATGGAGAGTCGCTCCACCAATTCCCTGATCGCAGCAACGTCATTTACCAGTATGTACTCATGTGGCACATCGCTTATGGTCTTCAGGTTGTCATACAGTCCACTCCTTTCTGCTCCACCCTCTTCGTCGTCCGTAGGTGCGGCAAATAGGTCGGGTTGCTGTGCTGCTGCACTACTGTCGCTCACTTTTTTGCGGGCCGGAGCCGATGTGGTGGTCGCCTGTCCGAACAGGTCGGTTGGGAAAGCCTCGGTCTGTTCCTTTACTCCGTTTCCTGCCAGTACCCGCTTCGCGAGTGTTCTGAATTCCAGCTCATCGAAAACGGTTCGCAGGGCCTCGGCATTTTTTTCCTTCACCCTGAAGTTCTCTTCATGAAATTTTATCGGTACATCTGTTATAATGGTCGCCAGCTTTTTAGACATCAGTGCCAGGTCTTTACCATTTCTTACTTTTTCGCCCAGAGCTCCTTTCAGTTCATCGGCATGGGCCAGTACATTCTCCAGCGTATCGTATTCGGCCAATAGCTTGGCGGCAGTTTTTTCGCCCACACCGGGAATGCCGGGAATGTTGTCGGCGGTATCGCCCATCAGGCCCAAAATATCTATTACCTGATCTACACGTTTAATGCCCCATTTTTCGCAAATTTCCTTCGGACCCAATATTTCTTCTTTATTGCCAAAAGCCGGTGGCTTATACATAAATACTTCATCGCGCACCAGCTGGCCGTAGTCCTTGTCGGGAGTCACCATATACACGGTGTAGCCCAGGTCGGCAGCCTCCAGCGCTACAGTACCAATAATATCGTCGGCCTCAAAACCATCCAGTTCCAGACAAGGCAGGTTAAAGCCTTCTATTATCCTTTTGATGTCGGGCAATGATGCCCTCAGGTCTTCCGGAGTTTCCTGACGGTTGGCTTTATAGGCGGCAAAATCGGTATGCCGCTCTGTGGGTGCCGATGTATCGAATACCACTGCGAGGTGGGTAGGCTTTTCTTTGTTCAGCAGATCCAGCAAGGCATTGGTGAAACCAAACTGGGCATTGGTATTCTTACCCTTGCTAGTGATCCTTGGACTACGTATGAGTGCGTAATATGCTCTATAGATGAGCGCCAGCGCATCGAGCAGAAATAATTTCTTTTCAGGCATAGGGATAAAGGTAAGATTTGTTGCGGAATCAGTGTTTGTCTGCCAGAGGCAGCCTGTGCCTGAGTGGGCTATCCCCTCCTATTATTTCAGAATATTTCGCACTTGCCACCGCCCTGCTATTTCTAATCGCATTATCTTACTTTTGCATCCTTATTATAATTTTTACAATGCAGACAGCGAACCAGATACGCAGGCAGTTTTTAGACTTTTTCAAAAGTAAGGGACATGATATAGTTTCTTCGGCACCGATAGTGGTAAAAAACGACCCTACTTTGTTGTTTACCAATGCGGGAATGAACCAATTCAAGGATTTTTTCCTCGGCAACCGGCAACCCGAACATACCCGGATCGCAGACACCCAGAAATGCCTCCGCGTGAGCGGCAAACACAACGACCTGGAAGAAGTGGGTGTAGACACCTACCACCACACCATGTTCGAGATGCTGGGCAACTGGAGCTTTGGTGATTACTTTAAAAAAGAAGCTATAGAATGGAGCTGGGAGCTGCTGACCGAGGTGTACAAAATACCAAAGGACAAGCTCTATGTAACCGTTTTTCAGGGAGACACGACCGAGGATCTGCCAATGGACGAGGATGCCTTCAACTTCTGGAAACAATTGGTACCTGAGGAGCGCATCCTGTTTGGAAACAAGAAAGACAATTTCTGGGAAATGGGCGACACCGGACCCTGTGGTCCCTGCTCAGAAATACATGTAGACTGCAGGCCGGAGGAAGAACGTAAAGAAAAAGACGGCAAACTGCTGGTGAACGCAGACCACCCACAGGTAATAGAGATATGGAACAATGTGTTCATGGAGTTTAACCGCCTTAAAGACGGTACACTGCAACCCCTGCCCGCCAAGCACGTAGATACCGGCATGGGCCTGGAGCGACTGGTGCGTGTGCTGCAGGGCAAGCGAAGCAACTACGACAGCGACATCTTTACCGGCACCATTACGGTGATAGAACAACTGACAGGAAAAACATACGGCTATACCGACAGCAGGCATGATATCGCTTTCCGCGTATTGTCCGATCATATCAGGGCCATAGCCTTTACCATTGCCGACGGACAGCTACCCTCCAACAATGGCGCAGGCTATGTCATCCGCCGCATATTGCGCAGGGCGGTACGGTACTACTATTCTTACCTCGACTGCAAGCAGCCCCTGCTGAACAGGCTGATGCCACATCTGGCCACACAGTTTCAGGAAGTATTTCCGGAGCTCATTCGCCAGCTCGATTTTGTAACCAAGGTGGTGAAGGAAGAAGAAGAGTCCTTCCTCCGCACACTGGGCAGTGGTATTAAAATACTGGATGCCTACCTGAAAGAGCGGAAACTGCCACAGAGCTATATTGCCAAGTTCGGCAACCAGTCACGGTGGGAAGAAAGCGTTGTAAACGGTAATCTGGCATTTGAACTTTATGATACCTATGGTTTTCCGCTCGATCTGATTTCACTCATAGCCCGGGAAAACAGTTTCAGCGTGGATGAAAATGAGTTCTTCACCGAGATGAAGCAACAGAAGGACCGCAGCCGCGCCGCCACTGCGCTGGATACCGGTGACTGGATCGTGTTGAAAGAAAATGTGGATACCAAATTTGTGGGCTATGACAACCTGGAAAATGAGACCAGTGTGGTAAAATACCGCAAGGTGGCTGCAAAGGGCAAAGAGTCTTTCCAGATCGTGCTGGAGGCTACTCCATTTTATGCCGAAAGTGGCGGACAGGTGGGCGATACGGGTGAACTGATATTCCCCAACGAGCGCATCGCTATAACAGATACCAAAAAAGAAGACGGCCTCACCATTCATTTTACCAATGAGTTGCCGGATAATATTGCTGCGCCCCTGCTGGCCAAAGTAGATGCGGGACGCCGGTCGCTCACTACCATGCACCACAGTGCTACGCACCTGCTGCATGCGGCTTTAAGGCAGGTACTGGGTACGCATGTGGCACAGAAGGGATCGTTGGTGAACGATGAAAATCTGCGCTTCGACTTCTCGCATTTCGCCAAGGTAACGGATGAAGAAATAGCCCGCATCGAAACCATAGTAAACGAAAAAATCAGGGAGAACATTCCTGTAGTGATACGTGAGATGGGCAAGGACGAGGCTATTGCCCTCGGTGCGATGGCCTTGTTTGGCGAGAAGTACGGCAATGTGGTGCGTGTGGTGATCATGGACAAGAACTATTCTATAGAGCTTTGTGGTGGCACACATGTGGGCAGTACCGGTACGCTGGGTATGTTCAAACTCACGGCCGAAGCCGCTGTGGCTGCGGGTATACGCCGTATAGAAGCAGTGACCGGCAAGGCTTGTGAAAATTACATCAATCAAAAACTGGCGTTGCTGGATTCGCTGCAGGACCGCCTGAAGAATAATAAAGATCCGCTGAAGGCTCTCGAGAAATTACAGGACGAAAAAGCAACCATCGAAAAACATGCTGAAGTGCTGGAAGCACGCCTGATGGTGGGGCAGCGTAACGATCTGCTGACGAAGGATGAGATCATCAACCAGATTAGCTTCATAGGGCAGATCGTGAGTGTGAGCAATGCCGATGCGCTGAAGAAATTATGTTACGACCTCAAGTCGCACCTCAACGACCACGTCATTGCACTTTGCGCCAACATAGACGGCAAACCCTTTGTGGCCATTGGTGTAGATGAAAAAGTGGCAGCCGCACGCGGTCTGGACGCAGGCAAGATCATTAAAGAAGTGGTAGCGCCCCTCATCAAGGGCGGTGGCGGCGGACAAAAAACACTGGCCACAGCCGGTGGTCAGGATGTGTCGCAACTGGAAATGGTAATTGAGAAAGTGCGGGGATTGCTGGGGTAAATTATAACAAACCAATGTTTAGTGAAGCGGGGCAGAGTTGCTCCGCTTTTTTATGGAGGCAACTAAAAATAGAGATGATTTTCTATAAAAAAATCACTGTTTTCGATTACTTGCTGTGTGTTCATAAAAATTGAATTTTTAGATTTGGTTACACAGCAAGGGTAGCAGGGAAAAACGGCACCGGGAAATGAATTGATGGCATTTAGCGCTGTTTTAGCACTTTGGGGGTCAATATTGACACCGGATTCAGGGTTAATGTAGATTAAGGTCTTTTCGTCGAAGAGTTGGAGTTGAGCAGAGATTTGCCTCCGAGGCAACGTAGTCAGAGACTACGCCGAACTGGGGGTAACGCATGAAAAAAATATTGGTGTCAATATTGATCCCAGAATACACTTTACGATTGAAAGCATAAAATCTGGATTGAACGATAAAAAATCAAAACGAGCGAATGCGTTTGCTATGATTCTTTAATTCAATTACTATTATCATTTTTAGAAGGCCGTAAATAATACTATTTTTCAACGGTTGATATTCCATTCCCGGTTATTAAAGTAATTTTACAAACTACTTTATGGTATTTTAGGCCCTTGAAAAGATGATTAATTTATAACCATATAATAGAAAGATGAAAAAATCATTATGTATTATATTGTATTTTATTTCATTGCTGTCCGGTAAAAAATCAAATTTGTTGATTTAAGGTCTGAGAACATTGATTTTAGTGTTGAGGATTTAGATTTGCGAAAGGGAAGCCCTTAT
>CAIYJV010000113.1 GCA_903926605.1 uncultured Bacteroidota bacterium | reverse complement strand
CGCACCTGTTTATAAAAGAGAATACAAAGAACCAGCCTATTTCGAGAAAATAAAGGCTTTCGACCCAACCACCGTAAAACAACCTGCAGGCCTCCGCGAAATAGCCTATCGTTTGGTGCAGTTACCCAATATTGCCTCCAAAAAATGGATCTACGAGCAATATGACAGCATGGTAATGACCGGCAATACCCAGACCAATGAACCAAGTGATGCCACCGTGGTGCGCATACACGGCACAGAAAAGGCACTGGCCATGACCACAGACTGCAACAGCCGTTATGTGTATGCCGACCCCTACAAGGGCGCTATGATAGCTGTTGCCGAAGCAGCAAGAAATATTGTGTGCAGTGGCGGTACACCGGTAGCTATTACCAATTGTCTCAATTTTGGCAACCCCTACAATCCGGAAGTATACTACCAGTTCGTTTATGCCATTATGGGTATGGGCGATGCGTGTCGCAAATTCGATACACCGGTAACTGGTGGAAACGTAAGTTTTTACAACCAAAGTGAAGACGGCCCAGTGTTCCCCACACCCACGATCGGCATGGTAGGGGTCCTGGATTCTCTGGACCAGAAAATGAGCCTCGGATTCAAACACCCGGGCGACATTATTTATATGCTGGGTGAAAACCGCGAAGACTTCAATAGTTCTGAATATCTGGCCCATATTTGCGGCGTAGAGTTTAGCCCGGCACCTTATATGGATCTGGAGATGGAAGGCAAAGTGCAAAATGCGGTATCCAGACTCATTAGTGAGGGTATTATCAGGTCGGCGCACGACATCTCTGAAGGGGGTCTGTTCACTTGTATGCTGGAAAGCGCTATGGCCGGTGGGCTTGGATTTACGCTACATACTACCGATGATATTCGCAAGGACGCCATGCTTTTCGGCGAAGCGCAGAGTCGTATCGTAGTAAGTATTCGTCACGATCTGCATACTTTCTTCGAGGCAGAGTTGAAACACTTGCCATTCCTGCGCGTTGGGCATGTAAATGCCACCAACGACATAGTGGTAGACCATGAAAACTGGGGCTTTGTAAGCGACTGGAAAGACGTATATGACAAGGCCCTTGAAGGCCTTATGGACAAAATAAAATAATAAGGCAACTTACTTTACAGAGAGCCACTGCTTTACTGCAGTGGCACTTTTTTGCCCGTCAATGGCGGCAGACACGATGCCGCCTGCGTACCCAGCGCCTTCAGCACAAGGGAAAAGCCCTTTCAATTGGGTGTGTTGCAATGTCTCCGCATCGCGTGGAATCCGTACCGGCGAGCTGGTGCGCGATTCGGTAGCTACCAGAATCGCATCGTTCGTAAAATAACCCTTCATTTTCTTGCCAAAGTCTATTAGGCCGGCCTTTAACGACCGGACTACCGCCACTGGAAGTACCTGACTCAGGTCGGCACTTACTACTCCGGGTATGTAGGAGCATTCTGGCAAAATGGTTGATACGATACCGTCTGTAAAGTCGGCCAACCGCTGTGCAGGCGCCACTAGCCCGCGACCACCGGCAGCAAACGACTTTTGTTCGACCATTTGCTGATAATGCATGGCCGATAATGGCCCTGTGAATTTATATTGTGCGAAGTCGGGAGCGTCTACTGTTACTACTGTACCGGAATTGGCAAAAGGATTGTTGCGTCGCGACGGAGACCAGCCATTCACCACTATTTCACCCGGAGCAGTGGCCGCAGGCGCGATAATACCGCCGGGGCACATACAAAACGAAAATACGCCTCTCCCTTCCGCCTGGCTTACCAATGAATAACTGGCCGGAGGCAAATATGGATCGCGAACAGTACAGTGATACATGGCCTGATCTACGATGTATTGCGGATGCTCGATACGCACGCCGATCGCGAATGGTTTTGCTTCTATGGCAACTCCCTGATCGTGCAGCATGCCGAAGACATCTCTTGCAGAATGTCCCGTAGCTAATATTACAGCGTCGGACCGGAACATCACTCCATCAGCGGTCTGCACCCCGGTTATGTGGTCGCTGTCTGTGAGTAATCGGACCACCTTACAGCCAAAATGCACTTCCCCACCACACGCTACGAGCTGACGCCGCATGGCAGCGATCACCTGTGGCAGTTTATTTGTTCCAATATGCGGATGGGCATCTACCAATATGGACCTGTCGGCACCGAAATAGCGGAACATTTCTAATATTTCCTGAATATTACCCCGCTTATTGGATCGCGTATAGAGTTTTCCATCGCTATACGTACCTGCTCCACCCTCCCCGAAACAATAGTTTGAATCCGGATCTACCACACCCTCCCGGTTCATACGGGCCAGATCGCGACGTCGGCTTTGCACATCCTTTCCACGCTCCAGAATTATTGGTTTCAGCCCCAACGCAATAAGGCGAAATGCAGCGAAAAGTCCTGCAGGGCCTGCGCCCACCACTATCACGGGTTCAGCACCAGCTACCTGATTCAGTTGGGGTTGAAATACTGGAGGCTCGGTGAACGGTACATCTACAAATACCTCTACCGTCATTTGTATCTTAGGATTTCTGGAACGGGCGTCCACAGATCTTTTTAATATTCTGTAACCCGAAATCCTCTTTACGCCAGACGAAGTTTGCGCAGCTATTGCCCGGCGAATCAGGCTATCGTCGCCTGCTTCGGCCGGAGCCAGCACTATTTGCAATGTTTTTACCATTATGCCCTATGTCTATTCTTAAATAGCAGTTGTTGGGAACAGATTTAAGAAAATTTTCCAGCTAGTACATTAAAAATTTACCAGAAAACACAGTCTTATCCGACTGCAACCTGTAGGTATATTGCCCCGCCAGATGCACGCCCGCATCTACCTTGTAGTTACCTTCGGCATCGGCAGTAAGTGTCCCCGACCAAATCCGTTTACCGGATTGGTCAAATATGGATATACGAGCCCCTTGACCCGCCAGTGACCGCATACCGGTAACCATTAAAAAACTGCCTTTGTTAGGGTCAGGGTTTAGACTGGCCAGCATCTTGCTGTTCATTGACATAGCAGAAACAGCGGAAGGCTCGTCAGCTTTGCGTGTTTTCCAGATACCGCGGCCATAGGTACCCGCCCAAATTTCTTTATTGCCATAGTTTATTTTCAGATCATTTACGATCACAGCAGGCAGGTTGGTATTGTACAATGCCCAATCCGTCATGGTTGTGTCCTGGTAAAAGACGGTTGTTTCCGTACCAATGTAGCGCGTGCCGGTTGCCGTGTCTATGATGATACAATTTACGGGTATATTGGGCAGCGTTCCCGTCATGATGGTCCAGTGGTTGGTTGCCCGATTGTACATAGCCACTTTCCGCGTAGCCGTAAACCCACTGAAGGTAACCCATAACTTATCGGCATCTGCCGGATCTGTAATTATTCTGGAAATCTGTGCAGAAGATCCGTTACTGGGCAATAAAGTCCAGGTGGATCCGAAATCGGGAGAAAAACGGATTGAGTTATCGTCCACAACCACGTAAATATAATTGGGGTTGGCAAGCGGAATCTCGATATTGTTTATTTTGTAGCTGGCGGCGAACTGTGGCGAAATGGCGTTCCAGGTAATACCGTAGTCGGCGGTCTTATACAATTTCCCGTAGCCTACCAGCAGAATGTTGTCGTCAATAGGATGTATCACATACGGGGTTACCCAATTGCCACCGTCGGGATCGCCAATATTGTCGCTGATGGTAGTCCACGATCCGCCTGCAGAGAATGTCTGATCTATTACACCATTGTAAAACGAACCGTACCAGGTAGAGGACGGCGACATATAATCTATCTGTGGCGTCATACCGTCACCGCCCAAAATATCGTTAGAGACTCCTCCGCCTACTTTTTTAGTGCCATTATCTTGAGCACCACCCAGACAGAAGTTTATTCCTTCGGCGGTAGCGATCCGGTAGAACTCGGTACATCCTATGCCGCTAGTATGGTCGCTCCACAAACCTGCGGTGATACTCAATGTGCTGTACACACCGCCATCGCAGGTGGCATACAACTTGTTGTCCAGCGGATTAAAGCCCAACCAGTGCTTGTCGGCATGAACAGTTTGCACACCCGGTAATCCTTCCCACCACTGTGTAGCAAGTTGCCAGTGGTAGCCCCCGTCGGTAGAATAATAATGATTTACGCCACCAATAATAATTTTTTGATGGTCGGTCGGGTCAATGGCTATGCAAAGATCATACCAGCCCTGCCCATCGCAAACAGTGGAGGGCAATCCCAGGTCCCAGCTCAGCATATTGTTGGTACAGGATGCATCGTTCGTAAACGTGGATCCAAAAGTGACACCTTCATCGTTCGAGCCATATATACCCTTCAGTCCGTTGCTATTGTTTGAGACTACTGCCATTACCACAGCCGGACTTGAAGGACAGGTTGCAATATTGATCCTGTTGGCATCGGTAAAAGATATGGACGTGGTCCAACTCGCCCCGCCATTTATAGAGCGCACTATGCCCACGCTGGAACCAAGTGTGGTGCCGTAAAGCTTGTTAGTATCCAGTGGGTCGTACAAAATCTGTTCAAAATTACCCCCACATACGTTAGCCCAGGTATCTCCTCCATTA
This sequence comes from uncultured Bacteroidota bacterium, assembly GCA_903926605.1. Classification (GTDB taxonomy): domain Bacteria; phylum Bacteroidota; class Bacteroidia; order Chitinophagales; family Chitinophagaceae; genus CAIYTT01. The sequence continues at coordinate 19,024 of CAIYJV010000113.1, read as the reverse complement.
TAGGTCTTGTAAATACCTACGTCCGTAGCCAGTATCAGCGAATTTGTGTCTACCGGGTTGATCAACAACGAATGCGCCAGGTGAAAACTGCTCACGGTCCATCCCAGAGATGTGAGCGACCAGGTAGCGCCACCATCGGTAGACTTCACCACCCCAATGCTATAATTGTCCCTGCCGTCCTTATCGCCTGTGCACACATAGATTGTATTGGGATTGAGCGGATTTACTTTAATATCCGATACACCCATGGTTGGCATGATGTTGTAAAGCGATGTCCACGTATTACCACCATCGGTGGTTTTCCAGATTCCGCCACCGGCTGCACCCACATAGAACGTTGTGGAATTCACCGGATCAAATGCCGCAACATTGATCCTGCCGATACCTGCGTAACCGCCCACCGTATGTATGGGCCCCTGAAATACCCAATTGGAGGTATCGCTAGAAGTGGTGCGCGAAGTCCTGTGTTTTTTGCTTTGAAGGTCAAGGTAATTGGCCCATTCCGTGTAGGTCTTGACCGGAGAAACCATATAACCGTCCTCATCCAGATGTTGCTGCCAGTAATAGTTCCACTTCCCGAAAAGGTATTCATTACCCTCCATAGGCTCGTCGCCCAAACCCTCGGGTTTTGCGGGCCTTTCTTCCGGTTTAGACAACCGGTATTGCGCTACAATGTCGCTCAGCTTCATAGGTCCGTTCACCACGGCTGGCATCCATGGCTGCGCACCCGAAAAAACATAGCCCAGCAACGCGGGCAAAAGCAGGAATATCTTCTTCATATTATAAGTTACAGTTTGTTGAATCAGGGGGCGAGGATATCCCTCTTTTTGATGATCGTGTCTATGACAAATGGTCTCCACTCGCTACCCCCGGTTTTATAAAACAGGGTGTTTCTGGCTTCATTAGGTATTTCTTTGGGGATAGGGAATTTCCCGCCTACCATGGGTGTGACCATCATGGTATCGCCCTTCTTAATATTGTTGCCATCAGCCATTTCTACTCTGTAGCCACTCCCAACAATTGGTTTGCTGCCGGCGCCCAGTTCCATTTTGTGTGCTTTCAGCATCCTGCAGGTTTGCCAACCACCTTCACCCCGCCAGAACATGGTTTCAGGATAGGTTTTGGCACGCCATTCCATAATAAAATTGATTGATATTTCTGCAGGAGATTCCCTGCGGCCCGGCACCGTTTTCTGACTATAGGCTTCAATAAGCTTGAGATCATGCTTGTGCGATTTAAGTCGCCCCCCTTTTGCGGAAACATCCGCCGCTGCAAATCCACACATCACAAATAATACGCAAGCCAGAACGCTCTTCATTGCGTAAAATTAATAAAAAAATAAGGATATGTAATGAGTAAATGGCGACTGTTGAAATTCTCACATTTGAATTTCGATTTGAAGAAGTTCCGCACTTGGGCAAGGCCCTAAACTCTCCAATTTGCCATAGGCTCCATCTACTGCCTCACCAATATTACCTTAATAACCTAGCGACCGCAGAGTCTGCAACCCAATTTGTACTATTTCAAACTCAATTATTGTATTTCTTTTGCAGTGAAGTCAAGTCTGGCTTGTTTTAGCACCTCATTAAATCTTGTAATATTACTAGCGTAATCAGGAAGTTCATTATTCAGCCAACCCAGTACAACTAAAATTCTATCATGAATTTCTTCCAGTCTATCTAATCTCCAAGAGATCGGTTCATTGTGATAGACTCGGTTTCTAAAGTCGCGGATTTTATTAAGTGGTCTGGAAACCATATGTCGCTTACGCTCCTGTTTCGGCATATGGGGAAATGCCCTTCGAAGACTTTTCCATAGTACTTTCTCATATTCTAAATTCAAAATTCTCACCCAAAATCCCAAGGTCAACTCTCCAATAACTTTTGAACTGGTTATAGTCTCTCCTCTTTTGTCAATGTGTCTTTTAGCTGTTGCTATTTCCCCTTTTAAATCTTTAAGTGCTGGATCCCCCTCTATCTGTATTTACCAGTCTGTAGTCCCGAAGTGCTTAATCAATTCCCTATTCAGACTATTGCGTAAGGCCACTTCAAAAATAGACAGCAAAGGGTACGAAGCCTCCGAAATTTGTATGTTTACCCTATAGTGTACTAACGCTTTTGTTTCATCAGGATGATGTACATCAAGATATTTCTGCATCCTGTCTGAAGAAAATACCTTTCTGTGGGTGTAAGTGTCCATATTTTTTGTATATTTGTGTTGTTGCAGTCCCGGTACTTCCTCTCCCAGATATAGATGCTGGTGACGAAGCCGGGTTTTTTTATTTTAGCTGACAAACATAATTAATATCCCGTTTCCGGGTTTTTGCACTATCCGCCGGTTTACCACAATCTACATTATCACGGCAGTCGATCTTTAATTGTCGAATTTATTGCCACCTCCGTTCGAAGTCTCCAAACCGCAACATCCAATCCAAACTCACTTCAAAAAATCCCCATCAATGATCAGCAACTTCGCACCATTTTCCGAAACCGAACGGTGCGAACTCAATTCATCCGAAACCACATAAGTCATTCCTTTATTCAAGGCATGGGTTTCCCCGTTTTCAAGTTCACTTACCAACCCGCCTTCCAGGCAATGTACAATATGCCCCTTCCTGCACCAATGGTCGGCAAGGTAACCCGGTGAATATTCCACGATTCGTACCCTCAAACCCGGGTACTGAATAGTTTGCCACCAGGCTTCACCGGTTACACCCTTATGTTCAACACTTGGCACGTTGGACCAATCTATAGTCTGAAAAGGTATTCCACTCATTCAACAATATTACGAATTATCCGCACGCTGGCATAGGCAGCGCCGGAGCAACGATTTGTTGTCAGGGTACTGCGCCGGGAATCGCCCGGCGAGCATACCTCACGTCGGTCCATGATAATCAATTTTAAAAGTAGAAAGGGGACGAGGCCGGATTTTTTAAATACAAACTATTGCAATTTTTGTTAATAAACTGCGGCGAAAAAGCAATCAAAATCATATTCCTTACCCGTGCTATACACTACCTTTGCCTCCTCAATTTCAATTGCAATGGCACAACTCATAAGAAAAGAAGACGCTTTAGAATATCACTCAAAAGGCCGGCCCGGCAAAATAGAAGTAGTCCCTACCAAAGAAACAAAGACCCAGCGCGACCTGGCACTAGCCTACTCTCCCGGAGTGGCAACCCCCTGCCTTGAAATAGCTGCAAACCCGGATGACGTATATAAGTACACCGCAAAAGGCAATCTGGTTGCCGTGATCAGCAATGGTACAGCTGTACTTGGCCTTGGCGATATCGGTCCACTGGCCGGAAAACCGGTAATGGAAGGCAAGGGACTTCTGTTCAAAATATACGCCGATATCGACGTGTTTGACATAGAACTGGACTGCAAAAACGTTGAAGATTTTATAAAGGTGGTAAAAGCCCTGGAACCCACTTTTGGCGGCATAAATCTGGAAGACATCAAAGCCCCCGAATGCTTTGAGATCGAGACCCGCCTTAAAAAAGAGCTCAACATCCCCATCATGCACGACGACCAGCATGGCACCGCCATTATTTCTGGTGCTGCACTGCTCAATGCGCTGGAGATTGTGGGCAAGAAAATGGAAGATGTAAAGATCGTGATCAGTGGCGCGGGTGCTGCTGCCATCTCCTGTTGCAAAATATACAAGGCCCTGGGTGCCAGGGTTGAAAACATGTATATGTTTGACAGTAAAGGGCTGATCGTGAAATCCCGTCAGGATATAGACGAGCACAAACAGGAATTTGCCCACGACTGCGAATCCATGGACCTGGAACATGCTATGGTCGATGCCGATGTGTTTATCGGACTTTCTAAGGGCAATGTGGTATCTAAAGACATGGTGAAAAGTATGGCCGACAAACCCATTGTATTCGGACTTGCAAACCCTGATCCTGAGATCACCTACGAAGATGCACTCGCAGCGCGGCCAGATGTAATTATGGCCACCGGCCGCAGTGACTATCCCAACCAGGTGAACAATGTGCTGGGATTTCCCTACATTTTCCGTGGAGCGCTGGATGTACGTGCATCCGGAATCAACGAAGCCATGAAACTGGCAGCCGTAAAGGCTCTTGCAGCACTGGCCAAGGAACCCGTTCCAGACATTGTGAACGTAGCTTATAACGATACATCGCTCGAATTCGGGCCTAACTATATCATCCCCAAACCCATGGACCCCCGTCTGCTGGTCACGGTGTCTACCGCTGTGGCCCGCGCGGCCATGGAAAGCGGCGTGGCCCGCAGGCCGATCACAGACTGGATGGCTTATGAAAGCGAACTGTACCAGCGTCTGGGCTCAGACGACATTATACTTCGTTATGTGATCAATAAGGCGAAGCAGAATCCGAAGCGTGTGGTCTTCTCTGAAGCAGAAAACATCAAGATCCTTAAAGCAGCGCAGATCGCGTATGACGAAGGTATCGCCATACCCATTCTGTTGGGCAACGAAGCACGTATTCGTTCCCTGATCGCCGAACACCACCTCCATCTCGAAGATGTGGAAATTATAGACCCAAAGGGCGACGCTGCAGAAACAAAACGTACGGAATATGGTGCGCTGTTCTTCGAAAAACGCAAACGTCGGGGTCTGAACCTGTACGAGTCTAAAAAAGCAATGCGTGAAGGGCCATTCTACGGCTGCATGATGGTGAACACCGGCGATGCCGATGCACTTGTATCCGGCCTCACCCGCAAGTACCCGGACACCATACGTCCTGCACTGGAGATAATAGGTATGGAACCCGGAGCCAAGAGGGTTGCAGGTATGTATATCATGCTGTCTAAAAAAGGCCCGTTGTTTTTTGCAGATACCACCCTCAATTTCTTCCCCACAGAAGAAGAACTTACCGACATTACCCTGCTTACTGCGAGGGCAGTTGAAAACCTGAATATCAAGCCCCGTATAGCCATGCTGTCTTATTCTAACTTTGGCAGCAGCCCTTCGCCCGAGGCCAATATGGTAAGCAATGTGGTGGAAAAACTGAAAAGCAGTCATCCGCACCTCGTGATCGATGGTGAAATGCAGGCAGGTGTTGCATTTAACAAAGATCTGCTTCGGGAGAACTACCCTTTCTGCGAGTTCGTGAACGAAGGTCCCAATACCCTCATTTTCCCCAACCTCGCGGCAGGCAATATTGCTTACCACTTGCTACAGGAAGTGGGCGGTGCCGAAGCCATCGGCCCCATTCTTATGGGTCTGAACAAATCGGTGTATGTCCTGCAATTAGGAAGCTCCGTTCGCCAGATCGTGAACATAGTGGCCATGGCCGTAGTGGAAGCACAGGTAAAGGCCGGAAATCAGGGGAAAGGATAAAGCAAAATATTTTTTATATTTATTAGCCACCCCTCGGGTGGCTAATTTTTTTGAACTTTAATTCCACCTAAAAACGCAAGCAAATTCTTTAATTCAAATCTGCGATGTGACCCTGGTCGTGCCACCTCTAGAGTTAAATGCCAAAGGAAATCCGATAATTTGATAAGCAAATCGGAACCACTAAACACCCTTTCAATGTTTTTTTTAATTATAAAAATTTCTACAATAAAACCCCCTTTCATACATTGCAAAAATATACTCAGCAAGAATAAAAACCTTACTAGATTTGACTAAATCAAAACCATAACACGCACAAAATCACGACCCTAAAACCAGTCTTATGAATTTAAAAACCGCGAAGTATGCTGCGCTATGTCCGTTTTTTTTGAAGGTATTTTCGCTCCTGTTTGTGCTGGGATTGTTGGGCATTCAGCCTAGCTCAGCCACAATAAGGTACATAAAAAACACGCCGTCAGGATTAGCCGATGGAACCTCATGGACAAACGCCTCTGCAGACATTCAAACGATGCTGAATATTTCGTCTACGGGCGACGAATTGTGGGTAGCCTATGGCACCTACCACCCCACGCAATTACCCCCAACCGCTGTTGCTGCGATGTCTGGCGATCCGCGCTATCAGACATTTATGATCAGCGACGGTGTAAAACTTTATGGTAGTTTCTTTGGAACTGAAACCGCAATTGATCAGCGAAATATTTTGGCGAACCCAACTATACTAAGCGGAGACATTGGCGTGGCAGGCGACAGTTCGGACAATTGTTTTCACGTAGTAATGGCCTCCGCAGCAGACACGGGTGGCATTGGAGTAACAATCGATGGATTCACGGTTGAAAACGGCAATGCAAATGACTTTACAAGTGTTTCTTTTGTAGCCAATGGTAATATCATTTATGGCACCTCAGGAGGTGGTATAATGGTTGTAGGTGGAATAAATACCATAAGCAATAACATCATCCGCCACAATCTCGCCTATACACAAGGTGCAGGAATATTAACCTCCAAGGGCAGGAATACAATTAATTATAATAACATACACGACAACAGCTATAGTTTAACATCCGGCACAATGCACGGCGCCGGTATTTCAACATCGCACGGATATAATGAAATCTCAAACAATGTTATCTACAACAATACTTCAAGCATGGCCGGCGGTGGGATTTACACTGCTTTTGGCCACAATGCGGTGAAAAACAACGTGCTTTACGAAAATTCCGCGCTTGGTCAGGGGGCTGCTATCTACGCCGACCAGGGTGTAGATACGATAAGTAACAACTACATTCACAACAACTCAGCCAATTTCGCCGGGGGGGTCATGACCAATTTTGACACCGACCTAATTGAAAATAACTTCATTTCATTCAACCTGGCCAACATTAACGGAGGGGGCATTTATAACCAATACGGAATAAATGAAGTTTTCAACAATGTATTATACGACAACCAATCGTCTGGAAACGGTGGTGGCATTTATTTGGGTACCGGAGCAAATACAGTTGAAAACAACACTTTTTATAACAACGCAGCAACTGTAAATGGTGGTGCATTGTACACGAACGACACCGGCGCAACCCATATTGCAAATTCCATTTTCCGGAACAATACACAGGCTGGCAGCAACGCCGTTTCCGGTGCCGATATTTACAACAACGGTTCATACAATTATGTATCCTATTGCATTACCCAGCAAAACAGTTTGTATAGCTCGGGTATAGGTATCATTAATAACGTGGACCCGCTTTTTACCAATTCGTCAAATCCGTTAGGCCCTGATAATATGCCGGGCACGGTGGATGACGGGCTCTCCTTGTCTACAGCGAGTCCCGCTCTAAATTCCGGCACCAGCGCTGGAGCCCTCAATACAGACATAATTGGCACTTCAAGACCACAAGGAGGTCAGTTTGACATGGGAGCTTACGAACGCCCTTCGCCACTGCATACATCGCCAAATACAGCTATCTACCGGTCCGGAAGTGTATTTCCAAACCCTGCATCAAAAACACTTCGCATCGGAATAGAGGGTAAAATTATTTCAATGCGAATAACAGACGCAGAGGGACGATTAGTAAAAGAATCACTTTCCCCTGAATCCTCCGTTTTTGAAATTGGCGACCTCTTAAATGGGTATTATTCGGTTACAGTGAAAACAGAATACAACGAATCAAACTATCCCTTGATCATTCATCGCTAACCGTTTGTAAATATCGAAGTAAGTTTTAGCGTTTGGCATTATTAGCCCTTCCTCTTAAAAAACACAAAACCATTGGATGCACTTACTTCGGTCACGCGGTTGTCGTGACGCCACTTTTCAGCATCCTGCACTTTGCACACAAAGTAGACCGGCCTGTCCACGGCTCCGTCCAGTAACCACTCCTGATCGGCTTGGGGTGGTAGCAATTTTCCGGACTCTTCCTTTTTATCGGTTAAGTAATACAATTTATCTGCTGCAGGCTGTTTACGCCCATAAAACAGATGGGCATAGCTCTTAAAGCCTACCGGGTGTATATACACATCCTTGCCCGCCAGTCCGTTATAGAAGTCTATGGCTGCACGTTGGGTATAGGCCTCGATCTTAGGTGTAAGGTGAAAAATCGTGGTCTGTATCATCATTATCTGTGTCACGGCCAGCACCAGGAAGCCTTTTAAAAATTGCTTACGCATCATACTGATAGCGATCACCAGCGCTACCAGGTACAACGCACCATGCACACATTCCAGGTAGCTCCATGACACTGCAGCCTGCAGATTGCCCACTGCAAAAGGGTCCTCAATAAAGGGAATTAGCCTATCCTTGTTAATGCCCACCACAGGCACCAAAAAAATCAATAACGCCCAAATTGCCCCCACCCCATAAAGCAGGCCGGTCTGGTACTTCTTCAGAAGTAGTCGGCCATCTGCCATCTGTGCAATATGTACAGCTGCCAGGTAGGTCATCGGGAAATAACAGAGCGAAGAATAATGGACGATCTTGGTCTTAACGATCGAGAACAGGATCAATACTACCCAGAACAATATCTGCATCCATCGGGCAAAGTCGTTATTGGTCTCATCTTTTTTCCTGCCAAACAGGAAAGCCGACGCCGGGAAACAACCTATCAGCAACACCACGAAATGATAGTAAAACGGACCACCATGGTCTGAGTCTCCCGTACTGAACAAGCGCACCTGATAACTCAGAAACTCCCGGAGAAACCATGCCGCATAAGATGACCCGAATTGCGCAGCAGCCCACAGCATCCAGCCCAGAAATGGCACGAACACTGCTGCGGCGAAAGCCAACAACGCCAATGGCTTGTACCCATTCAGACCCTTGTGCCATACCATATAAACCACTAGCGACAACGCCGCGACCAATATAGCCACAGGCCCCTTGGTGAGTACGGCCAGCCCGAGGAACAACCCACCCAAAAGGGCGGGAGCCAGCCAACGTTCCACATTGCGCAACCGGTAGAACTGATAGAACGCAAGGAAAATAAATAAGTTAAACACCGGGTCAATAATGCCGGACTTAAAATACAGATGCGGTAACCAGGTTGCCACATACAGCAGCACCCAAATCTGCGCCATGCGGTCATTCACGGTTTTTCGCCCTACATGGCAAATTGCCAGCAAGGTAGCAATGCCGGTGAGCGCGTCGGGAAGCCGGGCCGCAAATGCCCCTACCCCGAACACCTTCATACATAGTACCTGCAACCAAATAAAAAGTGGTGGTTTCTCCCAAAAAGGCATAAAGTCTATCTGGGCACGCACATAGTCTTTGGAGACGATCATTTCCCGCGCACACTCGGCGAAATTGATCTCGTCCCAGTCGAACAGATGCACACCGCCCAGAAACGGCACGAACAGGACGGCCGCAAAAAACGCAATTATCAAATACCTGACACGCAGACTAATATGGTCGGAAGAAATACGCATTTAGCGGTTCAAAATTAAGCGATGCGAACGATACAAAATCAGTTAGAATTAGTTGTGACGCGGGGCTCAGCACCTGGCGTCCATCCTTTTTTATGAAGCCAGTAAAAAACGATCAAAGTGGTTAGTGTACCCGCCATACTGCCAAACCAGACATCTCCAACAAAATGGGCGGCAAGATATACCCTGGAATAGCCAACAAGCATAGCCAGGCAGGACAATATTGCACCCCATTTCCTGTATCCGGGCGGCAGCAAAAGCGATAAAAAACAAAAAAAACTGAATGCCCCGGCGCTGTGGCCGGAAGGAAAGGAGCGATGAAAAAGCTGCGGCCAGTCTGGCAATATATGCACCCGCCCCGGATCATTAAGAAAAAAAGCAAGGGGTCTGTCCCGGTCGAACAAAGACTTCATGGACTGCTGTACCAGAAAAGGAATCACATTACAGGCCAGAGCCGAAATAAAATAGGCCTTGGTCCTGAATCTCTTCCAGGCAAAAAGCAGTGCCAACACAGGTATGATTACCTCTACCTGCCCCATCATGGTGACAAATGGCATAACCAGGTCGCCAAACAGGCTGTGGCCACCGTTGACGTACAGAAAAAGGGAAATATCGCTATTCATATACAGCAGCAGCCCACCCGTTAACCACCATGCCATACATGGCAGCAGAAAATAAGGATTGTATGAAAACCGTATCCCACTCACAATCATGCCCCCCTGACCCCAAGGATCGTTTTAGTACGCCTCCACACCCGCGTATACCATTCCTTTGTAAATATCGCAGCATCATTGCGGGCGGCAGCCAACATCCAGAATGCCAAAGGCAACAGAAGGAATGTAGACATCCACATTCCGGCCCATGGCGTAAATGAACTGGACTTTGCCAGCTTCTCGCCAGTAATATTTAATATGTGGAACGTAACGAAAAATACTATTGCTATTACAAGTGGCATGCCCAGCCCACCCTTCCTGATGATCGCACCGAGTGGCGCGCCCACAAGGAACAAAAGGATACAGGCGAACGACAGGGTGAACTTACGGTGCCATTCTATGGCGAACCGGGCAAAATTGTCGGTCTGAAACTTGCGTTCTATAGTGGAATTGCCCAAAAGACTTTTAAAGTTTCGAAGATTGTTCTCTGCCGAAACATAGACCTGTGGCCGCTTCCCTGGTGGGATCAACTCTACCAATGTAGAATCGAAAGTAGCGGGGTGGGAAATTTTATTTCCGGCCAGCGCGGATTTTAGCCGCTTGTCTTCAGACTTGCCATTGGTCAGCGAAATGTAGGGCGCCATGTATCCTGCGGTAGTAGCCGGGATCCTGTTTTTAGACCGGGTCAGGCTGTCCATGGCCTCTCCCAGTTGTTTCAGGTTCATCATCTGGTACGCATGTTTGAACATACCCTCATCCGTACGGGTGAAACGAAATGCCGAAAGGTCAAAAACCTTGTCCCACTTGTCAAAATGCATGCGCACCTGGCTCATATCATGTACGCCGTGATCGAATCCCTCTTCGTAACGCCAGCCATCCCGCAGTCTGAAAATGAGCGATAGTTTGTCGGCACTGGGGATCATTTCACCCTCCTTCGCCACGATCACCTTATTGTTGCCATTCAGATCGGAATGATCGTAGATCAGGATATCACGTATGGTATGCCCGTCAGGGTCTTTGCTGCCCACTCTGATGGAAAAATTCTGGATGTCGCTGTTAAACTGGTCCGGCTTGATATTGAGGGTTGGCTTGGAGTTTCGCACATCATACAAAAGCGACAATGCTTTCAGGTTGGCTACCGGAATGAAGTTATTACTAAAGAAAAATGCAAGCAGGCTGACGAAGAAAATAAAAACCATCATAGGCCGCATGAACCGGAGCAGCGATATGCCTGAGGCCTTGATGGCAACCAGCTCAAAATTTTCGCCCATGTCGCCGAATGTCATGATCGAGGCCAGCAACACACTGAGCGGCAACGCCAGGGGTACCAGAGTGGTAGACATATAAAACAACAACTGGGCTATCATCCACACACTCAGACCCTTGCCAATCAGTTCGTCCATGTATAGCCAGAAGAACTGCATCACAAGGACAAACAACGAAACGAAAAAAGTAACGATGAAAGGCCCGATAAAGCTTCGAATAATAAGTATATCAAGCTTCTTGAACAATATAGAATATTTTAGACGTTCGCCGGTTTCGGCAAAAGTACGCAATACGGGTGCCAAATGTGGCCGGAACGCATCGGCAAACCGGCATTACAACTAATGACTGCCAATACGGTGTTTCAGCTCTGATATCTGAGAATTCCAAAGACGCTCCTGGTCTTTAAGATCACTTTTATCTGCAAAATCTGTAATTCGTAATATAGTTTCGCTGGTCACTGAACTCTGCTCAATGCTGAACTCGAAAAATTCGTCCTTAGCATAATGATCCCACCTATACCTTATAAATTCATTTTCAACATGCTCCAACACCTCTGCCACATCTACTGAACCATTCCAGGAGAACATGAACTTATTTTCTCTCTGGTCAACCTTGTCGGCAAACCATTCTGACAAACCTACGGGAGTTGATAAAAATTCGTACAATATGGTAGGGGAACATCTTATAGGAAATTCTAAGGAATACATTATTTTTTTCTTACTCATTGTCTAATCTGTGCTCTTGTTTTCAGATACGGTGCAATAATAAAAAATTGCGTCAACAAACCAAATAATATTATTGGATTTTACAAAAATATTCACCTCCCGATCGATGTATGATTGAAAAAAGTGTTAAGACAGTCTTAAATATTTTTGGGTTGAATTGGTTACTGAGTTAGATTTGCCATTGAAATGTCATCGCCAGATGGACGTTAACAGGATTTTCTTAACTCCAAGTTAAACTTAAAAGCTTAATTTATTTGCCATGTCAATGCGCCAACTAAAGATCACGAAATCAATTACTAACCGTGAAAGCCAGTCATTAGAAAAATACTTGCAGGAAATCGGTAAAGTGGATCTCATCACCCCGGAAGAAGAAGTACAGCTTGCCATCCGAATAAAACAGGGAGACCAACGCGCACTGGAAAAATTAACAAAGGCCAATCTGAGGTTTGTAGTATCGGTAGCAAAACAATATCAGAATCAGGGCTTGTCCTTAAGTGATCTCATCAACGAGGGTAACCTAGGGTTAATAAAAGCCGCACAGCGATTTGACGAAACAAGAGGCTTTAAGTTTATTTCTTACGCGGTGTGGTGGATCCGCCAATCTATATTGCAGGCTTTGGCAGAACAATCCCGTATCGTAAGACTGCCACTAAACAAAGTGGGCCTTTCTAATAAAATAAGCAAAGCCTATTCCCAGTTGGAACAGGAATATGAAAGAGAGCCCTCTACAGAAGAGTTGGCCGAACTGCTGGAAATTGGCACGGAAGAAGTAGAGACCACTTTGGGCGTAGCAGCCCGCCACGTATCTGTGGACGCACCCTTTGTGGATAGTGAAGACAATACCCTTCTGGACATACTGGAAAACCCCAATTCGGACTCGGCTGATGCCCTGCTGGACCATCATGACTCTTTGCGCTGCGAGATAGACCGCTCCCTCAGTACGCTCACCGACCGCCAGCGGGACGTGATCAAGCTGTATTTTGGGATCGGCGTGGTAAATCCGATGAGTCTGGAAGACATAGGAGAAAAGTTCTCCCTGACCCGTGAACGGGTACGCCAGATAAAGGATAAAGCCATCACCAAACTGCGTACCGCTAACAGGTGCCAGCTGCTGAAAACATATCTGGGCAACTAATTCGCCATTTATTCCTACTAATATGTTTACTGCCCTACCCGGCAGCGGAACGCTGTTTTGTTTTTTGTGTACCTTGTCTGGCATTAGATTTTATGACCGGTTTTAAGCTACATAAAAATGATCTGGTGTTGCCCGGGCGGTTTGTGAGTATACTGGGATGCCTGTTTTTTGTACTGGCCGCCTGCTACTGTATATTCTACCTCACACATGGCCATGACTGGCTGTCTGCGTGGTTTGTAGGGATGCAGCCCTGCTTTGTGGGCCGGGCGGGATGGGACCAATTTTTCAACACCGGCGTGAAAGCCGCAGGCAATCTATTTTGCACAATCGGCATTTTGGTTTCCATTGTTGGATTTGCATGGAGCATTTTCAGTGTACGCAACCAACCGCCCCGACAGAAACGTCTCTTAAATCCATTGAGCCGAGCAGACTGGGAAAATATGGGTCTGGTCTCCATTTGCCTGCTCATAGGCTTTATCGCCTGGCAGAATGGCATTCGGAATGCAATGCCGGCCAATGACGAGATCTACTCTGCCGACAATTTCGCATCACTCCATCCGTTCCAGACAATTGCCTATTATAAACTACCCAACAACCACCTTTTTTTCAACCTGCTCAACAACCTGGTTTTTCACAGTTTCCGGGATAAGGTGGTCATGGGCAGGCTCATATCTCTGGGTGCCTACCTTACCCTCATTGCTGTATTATTTTATGGCATACTGGCAATTGTACAGTCGCGTGCAACTGCCCTGGCGGTTACGCTTTTAGCTTCGTTACAATTTTTTACGTGGGGTTTTTCCTTTCAGGCCCGCGGATACGAGCTTTATGCGCTGGCCAGTTGGGGCATTTGCCTTTCCGCACTTGCGTTGGTTTCCCGTCCGCCCAAAAATCCCCGATGGCTACTGTCTATAAATTTACTTTGCACTATAGTCGGCTATTTCCTGATCCCTTCGTTTTTGTTCCTGCATCTGGCTTTACTGGTGACAGTAGCCGTGATCCTCTGGCGGGAGCGGACCCGCATCCCCGGATTTTGGATGTACCAGTTCTTTGCTTTTGGGGTGGTTTTCCTTTGCTACCTCCCTGCCCTATGTTTTTCCGGAGTTGATGCACTTGCACATAACCGGTATGTTGCCCCAATGCCACCCTTCCATAGTGTGGCAGATTTTTACAATTTCGCTTACCCTTATTTTTCCTATTTCGTAACACACATTTTTCAGGAGGTTTCTGTATTTGGATACCCGATCGACAAACTGCTGTTCCTGTTGCCGTTACTTCTGCTGCTTGCCCGTAAAGACAAGCGTTTTTTCAACTTCGGACTTTTTTATGCCATCATGTGGCTGGTGTTTTTTGTGCTGCTGTTTATCACCCGCAAACCACCTTTTGAACGGAATCTGATCGCACATTTCGGCATTTCGGTGGCGGCATTAACGCTTTGTGCATTTTACTTTTTAAAGTTGCTTTATCAAAAGTTTCAGATACCCCAAAATGTGGTCAGGATCATTTACCCAGCGATGATTTTTACAGGCGTTGGCTACTTTATTTTTCACTTTACCCAAAAAAACAAGATCTATATGTACGAAACCCTTTACGGGTGCCGGGTTAACGAGATATACAACTCTTTTACCGATGCACTTAAGGACCTGCCACCCGGAAGCAGTGTGGGTTTCACCGAAAGTAGTTTTATGGGGTTTTACGTATGTCGTAAAAACGGGCTGCCAGTATCAAAATGCCTGACCGGCAATGAAACATACCTTGTAAAAAACGTGGATGACACCCTGTCTGTGGTGCTGGGCAAACCCGTTTCAGACACTGCCTATAGGGTTGTAAAAACCTTTGGCGACTACCAGCTGTTGAAGAAATAGCGTTACTTGAATTCGCCTGCTACCTCCCCAATACCAACACCCTTAGTGTGCCCAAAGCAAGTATGGGTCGTTTTTTCCCTACTTCTTCGGGCTTCTGAGGCTGAAATTCCGCAGCGGGTAAATAAATCGTGTGGGTGCTTTCGTCTACGGCCAGTGTGCGGGCACTTTTCTGAGTAGGTACGTTCTCCAGCAACACAAATTCGTTGGTGTCGTGCTCTTCAACAATGGTCAGTGTGCCTGAACCATTTGCGCAGTAAATATATTTCAATCCCGGATCGAAGGCTACCCCATCGCAACCCTTGCCAATGGGTAGTTGCCTTAACAGTTGCCCGTTTTGCGCATCCAAAATCACGAGGGTAAAATTGGTACAACCGACGAAAAGCCTATGCGTGATCCGGTCTATTGCAAGGCCCGCAGGCCCTGTTCCGTCGCCAATAGTATACCGGACGTTCACCTCCCATTTCACGGCATCCACCACCGCTACTTCGTTTTTGTCTTCAATATTTACAAAAATGGTGCCTGCCCCGTCGGTCACGGCTGTTTCTGGTTTCCCGCCAATGGGTATTGTTTTCAGCACCTTACCAGAAACCACATCTATTATTGTCAGGTTGTTACTCCTGCCGTTGCAGACAATAACCGTTTTCGAAAACGGATCGTACATAATGGCATCCGGATTTTCGCCTGCAGCTATTTCCCCGGTCACTGCGTGCGTCTTAAGGTCAAAAACAGAAATTGTGTTCGCACGTCCGTTGCTGGTGTAGCCCTTGCCGAATTCAGGAGCAAATGCAATGCCATGTACACCCGGAGTATTTGGTATGATACCCACAGAGTCTCCGGTAATTTTGTCCAGAATATTCACCTGAGTCCCGTGCGACACATAAAGTTCCGGGGCTACAGGGCTCACGGCAAGGTAGTCCCAACCGGCAGTAACAGCCGATACCGGGAAACGGTGGATGATATGAAAACCAGTCAACTGCGCATCAGCATGTGGACAAAAGGCGATAGCCAGCAATACCACAATTAGTATTTTCTTCATAGCAGATCAGACAGCGATATTGTTTACAATCACTTCGAGGGATTTTTGAATCATGTGGTCTACAGCCTTACCACCGTCGGTAGAAAAAGTACCCGCGGCCCTGTTTGCGACCACTGCACTCACGGAAAGTGTTTTATGTCCCATGAGCTTAGCCAGACCATACATGGCAGACGTCTCCATCTCGAAATTGGCGATGCGGTGGTCTGCGTGCTTGAAGGTAATGAGCGAGTCTACAAAGTTGGGCATGGCCACCGGCAAACGCAGTACCCTACCCTGCGGACCGTAAAATCCGGGACAGGTAACGGTGATCCCGTGTACAAAACCCTTGCCGAAATGCTTGCGCAGGGAAATAGACCCTTCTGCGATATATGGGCAAATACGGGTTTGAGTAGTGAGGCCAGTATGGCGGTTGAATGCATCGAGTATGCCGGCTTCCTCCGGGTTGTGGTCGAGGCGGTAATAGTGTAGTAGATTGTCCATACCGATGCCGTAGGATGATACCACAATGCCGTCGAGCGGCACATCGTGTTGCAGGCCGCCACAGGTGCCCAGTCTGATGATGTTGAGTGAAGTTTTAATGTCTTTTACCCGGCGGGTTTTGAAATCAATGTTCACCAGCGCATCCAGCTCATTAAAAACAATGTCTATATTGTCTGGCCCAATACCAGTACTGAGCACGGTGAGGCGCTTACCCCCAACAATACCTGTATGCGACACAAACTCCCTGTGTGCGGCAGTGTGGGTGACACGGTCGAAAAATTTGGATACTTCGGGTACCCTTCCGGGGTCTCCAACAGTGATGATGGTGCCAGCTATATCTTCGGGAGCCAGGTCTATATGGTAGATCGTTCCTTTAGGTGTTATGATCAATTCTGCGGGGCTTATTCCCTGCCTGAAATCCTGTTTCATGGTCAAAAAAAATTCTGTTGTAAAGAAACGAAAAATAACTACATTTGCAGCCGTCCGGTCGGATGGCCGAGTGGCTAGGCTCAGCTCTGCAAAAGCTGCTACAGCGGTTCGAATCCGCTTTCGACCTCATAAGTTACAATTAAAGCCGCCCAAAAAGGCGGCTTTAACTTTTTATAAAATTTCTAGTAGCTGTCCCAATCTGGATAGCCCGGATTAAAGGGTTTTCGGATAAGACACAAATTATTGATAAGGTTTCGAGTAAATATTTTACCGAATTGCAGAAGAAGCATCCGCAATGCACTTTGTTTTATTATATTTGTTTTATCCCAACGCTTTTTAAACGGTATATGGTCTTATTATCAAAGGTTGCATCAATTCATCATTTAATCCGGAACATGAAACAATTATTTACACCCAAATTACTGATTTTCATCGCGCTGCTTTTTGCAGGTGCCACATCGTACGCACAATTGGTGAACTGCAATATTTTCCTTCAGGGCCATTATGTAGAGGTAGGTTCCAGCTGGAATGGCGCTTATGGCAGCAGCACAGGAGCCCCGGCGGGCTATCATCCGCGCGGCGCAAGTTCAATCGTGAACTCGCAGGCATGTGGATATACTGTAGGGGCATTTGATTCCGGGTTGGGCTTTGTGGTAGATCCCGCTATGGACGGATGGGGTATTGGCTCTCCGGCCTATTTTGGCGATTTCTTTATGCCGGGTGTACCACAGGAAGGCTGGAGCTTTATGGTAAACGGCAAACAAGTGAACAACTGGAATGAGAACGCCGCGGACAGTCCCGCAACTTACTCTGTATATCCGTGGCAGGAATATGTTCAGGATTCGTCTATCATTCTCACTACCTATTGGTATGATAGCGTAGCCATGGTTTGGGATACGTTGTATAATTTTGGATACGATACCATTCAGCATTACGACACCACATACTATATGCATGGGGCCAATATCGGGTACGATACCGTAGGCAACTCCCTGGTAGGAACCTGGCAGGGTATGTTTGACAGCGTGGCCATTACCCAGATCACCACACTGAATATGGATTCTCTGTTTTTTAGTGTGCAGGTAGTTATGACCAACCTTTCTACAACTCCAAAAGAAAATGTGTACTATTTGCGCACCGTAGACCCCGACAACGACGAACCGGAATCGGGCACGTTCCAGACGCTTAACAAAATAGACTACCAGCTGCCCAATCCCGCCGGCATCACTGTTGTATCGGCAAGGGGTACCGTTTATCACGATGCGTATGTAGCGCTGGGTACAGCAGACCCGCGCGCCAAGTGCTTTATAAACAAATTAGGACTACAGCCAGACTCGGGTACGCTGGCCACGATGTGGGCCGGTGATACCACCAGCTATATATACGGTCAGGGCGACAGTCTGAACTCAGATGTAGCCATAAGTCTGGATTTTAAAATTGGTCATCTGGCTGCTGTAGATACGGTAGGCGCTACGGATAGTGCATACCGCACCACCTCTGTTTCTGAGGCTCCAAACCGCGCCATCATCAACTTCGCTTACAATTTCAATGGAGCGTCTGTGGGCGCTGGTGTGTTGCGCAACAATGTGGTAAGCAACAACGCTCCCGTAAATGTGTATCCAAATCCGGCAAAGAACCAACTGAACATCACAGGTCTGAATGAAAATGACCGGATCATGCTGTTCGACCTGATGGGCGCACGTTTGCTGGATAAGGTTGCGAGCGGAGCAAGTGTGAATACGCTGAATCTGGGCGAACTGCCAGCAGGCCACTATCTGTTGCAGATAGCAGATAGCAAGGGCGCCGTAAAGACAAGAATGCCAGTACAGAAATTATAAATTTTATGGCAGGGCTGGTTTCTACCCTCCCCGTTTTTGCGAGCATAGAAAAAGTAGCAGGTCTGGGCCTGCTACTTTTTTTATGGGGCATTTGTAGGAATCAGGATAGCCAGGATTAAGGGATTTTCAGGATGCTGGATTTGTGTCTTAAAAAAATGAACTCCCTTTTGCACGACGTTACGCTGGTTGAAAAGCCGCACCCAATGTGTACGGGTAAAACTTATCCCGTACAGCAGGTAGAACGGTGTTTATTTGTCATTCCGACGGAAGTATTTTAAATTTATCTTTTGCCTACCTTAAAAGTTTACAAGCTCTACCCACAAAAAAAAACGAATT
>CAIYJV010000112.1 GCA_903926605.1 uncultured Bacteroidota bacterium | reverse complement strand
GCCTATATGCGCGGCCGTACGCTGGACAATGCCTACATTATCCTCGACGAGGCCCAGAATGCCACCGACCTGCAAATTAAAATGTTCCTTACTCGAATCGGTCCATCTGCAAAAGCGATCATAACCGGCGATCTGTCTCAAATAGATTTGCCCAAAAATCAGAAATCGGGCCTGATCAAGGCAACACGCATTTTGCAGGACATTGAGGGCATCACCATCATAAAACTGGACGAGGCCGATGTAGTGCGACACAAACTGGTAAAACAAATAATCAGGGCGTACGACAAAGAAACAGCCAGGGATGAGGAACTGGACGAAAAACGCAAGGCCCGTGCGCTGGAAAATCCTAAATCATAAAATATTGATTATGAATTTCAAAAAATCCTGCTTCGGCAGGCTGTTGTTGCTGACACTCTGCGGCATATTGACGCTAAGTGAGACCGCAACCGCAAAAGACAAACTGGCTTCCAGCCTCACCAAAATCGCGGCACTCGACGTTTCCCGTACCGACCAACCCACGATTAGGAAAAATCTGGGTGCACCGGCAAAGGTTGAAGTGAAGACACGAAAGACCGCCTGGGTATATTTTAGCGACCGCAGTAAGCTGGTTGTGGAATGGGAAGGACTGCCAGCCAACATTAAAAAGCTGAACTTCGAAATGCTCAAGGGGCCGCTGGCCAGTGCGCTGGACTACAGCCTCGCAGACAAACTGCATGATGGCGAAACCACTATGGTACAGGCTTTAAAGATATTCGGCATCCCAGCCGAAATGGAAATGAAAGAAAAATCTCAGGAAATATGCTACGTTTTTGCGGACAAAAAACTGCGCTTATTTTTCAGGGACCGGGTACTTGTAGATTTCGCTTTGTATTGATCCGGGCTGCTAATAGTCTATTGTAGCATTGATGCCGCGGTCTATCAGCGCCTCTGCCTGCGGACGCAAAGCTGTGAACGCACCTTTTTTAACCGAGCACTTACCAATATGATGTATGATGAGCGCACACTGCTCGGCCTGAATGACCTCGTGGTCGCAAATATCAACCAATGACTCAATTACCCAGTCAAAAGTATTCACATCATCGTTCCATACGATCAATGAATGGACCTGTTCCGTTATTTCTTCGGTAACGGTGATCTCCTTTGTTAAAATTTGTTGATCTGTATCCATCATTTAAATCGGGTGTATGCGACAAAGTTAGGGCACACACATTATAGAAAGTCAACAGAAATAAATATATTTTGGTTATCTTAGTTGAAATACTAATGTATTTAGGAGCCTAATTTCAGGGACAAGGAAAATACCCCGAAAAAGCTAATTTTGGCTTCGATGTCGCTAAAAAAAACAATGGAGGAACTGGGGCGTTTCTCTGCCGGTGCACTGGACCAGCAGCCCAAAATTCCCGTGATCGTGATACTGGATGATGTGCGCAGTATGCATAATGTAGGATCGGTATTCAGGACCTGCGATGCATTTGCAGTGAAGGAGCTGCTACTTTGTGGCTACACCCCTACCCCACCTCACCGCGACATACATAAAACTGCACTAGGTGCCACCGAAACCGTGGTATGGAAGCATTTTGCAGATACGGTGTCGGCTGTACAATACGCCCGGGACCAGGGATACAGGGTGGTGAGTGTGGAGCAGGCCCACGACAGTGTGGAGTTGCAAACGTTCGAACCGGGCAACAACCATCCTCTGGCCCTCGTGTTCGGCAATGAGGTAAAAGGCGTACAGGACGCAGTATTGAACCTATCCGACGGATTTATTGAGATACCACAGTTCGGCACCAAGCACTCGCTCAACATATCCGTGAGTGCTGGTATTGTGCTCTGGGAGATGGTGAGAAGCCATTTCAGACCGGAAAAATTTTAACATGGGGTCTCCATATTTTTTCGCCATTATATTTTGCAAATAATTACTTTTGTTGACTACAATGTATTTTGTTTCATCATCGCGATAAATGAACAACACATACTCCGACCTCGTCCAGCAAACCTTCCACTTTCCTCAAGATGGATTTGACACCAACGACAACAACAACCTGACCTTTAATGGGGTGGATATTAAGGCCCTTATAGATAAATACGGGACGCCATTCAAGTTGACCTACCTGCCCAAAATAGGCATGCAGGTGAACAAGGCGAAAAAAATGTTCGAAGGGGCTATCAAAAAGCATAAGTACGACGGCAAGTATACCTATTGCTATTGCACCAAGAGTTCGCATTTTTCGTTTATTGTGGAAGAGGCGCTGAAGCATGGCGTACATCTGGAGACCTCGTTCGCATACGATATAGACATTATCAAACAACTATACCGGCGCAGAAAAATAACCAAGGAGACCTACATTATCTGCAATGG
>CAIYJV010000111.1 GCA_903926605.1 uncultured Bacteroidota bacterium | reverse complement strand
TGGAGATCGACTCCAATGTAGGTGTTAACGTTAGACATTTATTTTTCTCCTTTCTTTCTATTAATTTAGTTGTTTGGTCTAATTTTAACACTTGTGATTAAGTTATAGCATTAGCAAAAATTTGGTGTTTTTGGAAAAACAATTTTAGTATTATGCAAATAAAAAATCGCCCTAGGGGGCTGTCCCAAAACTCTCGCCATGTTGGCGAGTTTTTTGTTACAATTAAGTCAGGCAACTTTAATAAAAATAAAAAAATATGACCTTTAAACCATTCCATCAAAATCAGAACTTGCTCTTACCCCCATCCTTTGCCGACTTTTTAGGCGAGTCCCATGAGGCAGTGATATTGGCTGAATTTATGGCTGAGCTTAATACCGCCGCACTGGAACAAAGCTACCATAATACCAATGGCGGTTCCTCGGCGTATCACCCGGTAATGCTTTTATCCGTATTAGTGTATGCATACATGAACAGCATCTTTTCCAGTAGACAAATAGCAAAAAAGCTACGCCAAGATTTGGCTTTTATGTACCTTGCCGGCAGTCAGACTCCTGATTTCAGAACGCTGGCCCGATTCCGCAAAGACAAGGGCAGCATGCTCGAATCGGTTTTTGTCCAAGTCGTACACAAAGCAAAAGACTTAGGTTTGGTGGGTTTCGGCACCTGCAGCCTTGATGGTACCAAGATCTATGCCAATGCCAGTAAAGACAAAAATACCTCTCTCAGCGGGCAGATTGCGGACTTACTTAAACAGGCAGACACCACAGACGCACTAGAAGACGAACTCTATGGCAACGAAGCGAATGGCGTACCCGCCAAACTTAAAACTAAAGCGGGCAGGCAGCAGAAAAAGCAACAAAAAACCAAAGCAGAACGCGTCAATACCACTGATCCGGACTCAAAGCTTATGCAAATGAAACGTAAAGACTATGCCCAGGCCTTTAATGTACAAACTATTACTGAAAATGGTTTTGTCCTTTCCAACTCCATTTTTAACACTTCCGCTGACCAAGGCACGCTTTTAGGCAGTCTGGAACAATTTAAAGCTCTTCATTCCGATACGCCAGACAAACTTCTCGCAGACAAAGGCTATTCTTCCGAAGATAACTATTCCTTTTGTGAACAAAACCAGATAGACGCCTACATCCCCATCTACAAACCGGGTACTGATCTCTCTGGGTATATTTATCACCCTGCTACTGACACCTATACGGACAAACGAGGCAGGATATATCGCTTTAAACAACGGATGGAGAAAAAAGATGGGATTTCAGGTAAAAGAGGCAGACCTAGCCAAGCAGTTACTGTAACTACCCAAAAGAAACTGCATCGGCAATTCAAGCATATTGTCTACCTGTACCAAAACACGAGAACAAAAGCAAAAAAATTTCTCAGTATTTCCCCAGGCTGGCAAAAATACATGAGACAGCAAATGAAAAAACTTTCCACCCTCAAAGGCCGGCTGCTCTACCGGAAGCGGATGACAGATGTGGAAGGAGTCTTTGCCAACATTAAACACAACTTAAATTTCACGAGATTCAGGCTAAGAGGGTTTTATGGGGTAGCCACTGAATGGAACCTCATCTCGTTAGCCCACAATCTGAAAAAATTACTCTAACTCAAACACTAACAGACCACCAGGTCTTTTTTTGTATTCAAAAACTCCTGGTTAACCAGGAGTTTTGGGACAGCCC
>CAIYJV010000110.1 GCA_903926605.1 uncultured Bacteroidota bacterium | reverse complement strand
ATTGCTTGTAACCACAAAACTATCTATCTGGCCACTTATAGAATCCTAATAAATCCAGAAAGTACCCGGCTGAAAATTAAATGCCGCTTTAAGCCCTGCATCAACGGGATGCTCTGGTGTATTCTTTTTGCAGCTATTTGCTATCAATATAAGCGGCAAAGCACTTATTATCAAAATATTTTTCATAAAACAAGATTATTTTTTTGAGAGCAATTCAACCTTTCTCTGCAACTCATCTATTTGCTTTTGTTGCTGAATTGCATACAGCGTTAGTTCCTCTATTTTTTTGAGAAGATCAGCATCCATCTTGCCGAGGTCAACACCCTGTTTCACCCACTGGCGCGGATATTCCGCAAGGATTATCCGTGTCTATTTAAATCAGCCGTTCTCCGAACGGAATTCAATGTGCCAAAGCTGAGTATAACATCTTAGCCTAAATTTTCTATATCTCAAGACGCTCTATTGGCAACAAGCCCGTAGATGTTCCAAGATAATCTGTAGCACTGCTATACTTATAGTGTGTAGCTTCCCAGACTAAGCCAGCCCGCACCGGATTTTCATGCAAATAATTAATCTTCTGCCTCATCTTTTCTTCTCTATCTAAAGCAATAGGATGGTAATCAGGTCGCCAAAATTGGTATTCATTATTACTGTTCATTCCTGCATATCGGAAAAGGTTTATCATCCATTCTCTTCGGCTCTCCTGTTGGTTTTCGGCTATTGCTTTAATGATTTTATGTGATGTAAATTTCTTCAAATCTCGCATCAGGTCGCTTATCATTATGCCGCCCGAGGCACTTATCACCAAATGTATGTGGTTGCTCATTATTACCCATGCATGAAGATTCATCCCTTTCTCCTTTGTGCAATATAACAAGGTATCACAAATAATTTCTTTGTACACTTCTCTTGACAATGCGTCAATCCAACCAGTAACGGTTGATGTTACAAAATGAGGAAGCTCGTGATCATGTATTTTATACCGCGATGACACACTGTAAATATAAATTTTGTTCGCAATTTAGCAATGTCATAAGTCAACTTTGGTTCTTTGAATTCCGTTCGGAGAACGGCAAGTTTATGAAGACACGGATAATCCTTGCGGAATATCCGCGCCAGTGGGAGACACGGATAATCCTTGCGGAATATCCGCGCCAGTGGAAATATCCTGAATCACACTAAAACGCTCCGAGTTGGGCGTAGACTTTGTCTACGCCCTTGTGGACACCAATCTCCAGATTGGTGAAGCGTTCTCCCTCACCGGTTTATTTTTAGCTTAGCGTAACTTAAACCTGGAATCGACGAAGGACATGCCTGCTGGCAGGCAGTGTCTGAACGGATTAAGTTAAAGCTGTATGCCGTGGATTACTCACTAATACAATTTGTCAATCCATTTTCGCACAGTGTTCGTATTTTGTGCGCAAAAGCAGGCCTATGTCTTTAAAAACCATACTTTCCGGATTGTTGTTGTCGGGTTTCGCACTTTCGTTGGGTGCGCAGGATCTTACCCGCAACGTAGACCCATTTATTGGTACCGGTGGCCACGGGCATTGTTATCCGGGTGCTACTGTTCCTTTTGGCATGGTGCAGCTAAGTCCGGACAATGGCACAGAGGGCTGGGACTGGTGCAGCGGATATAACTACAGCGACTCTATGATCGCCGGCTTTAGCCATATGCACCTGAGCGGTACGGGAGTAGGCGAGTGGTGCGATATTTCGGTAATGCCCCACACCGGACTTATACCAGATACCGGACGTTTGTTCCGGGTGAAATTCCGCCATGAGGACGAAATTTCAGAACCCGGTTATTACAGCGTCATTATGGACAATCTGGTGCAGGCGGGTTTTACGGCTACTGAGCGCTGCGGTATTCATAAATACTATTTCCCCAGCGGTTGCGACCCCGTGATCCGGTTCAATCTGGGATTTTCCATTAACTATGATAGTACTGTTGCCACAGGCATTCGTCGCATCAGCGATTCGCTCATTACGGGTTACAGATTTTCTACAGGTTGGGCCCATGTACAAAGGGTGTATTTTGCTGCATCAACTTCCGTCTCGTTTAAGGATTTGCTGCTTAAGGATGGGCAAACAAAGGGCAAGGGTGAGCTGAACGGGCATTTTGTAAACGGTCAGCTGGTATTCCCAAACCCATTGGGCAAGCCAATTTATCTTAAAGTCGCCCTTTCTACCGTGAGTCAGGAAAAAGCGCTGGCCGCCCTTCAGGAAGTCAGGGGTTATGCTTTTGAGGAAACGCGCCGTCAGGCCCGCTCGAAGTGGGAGGACGAAATGCGCAAAATACGGGTGACCACCAACGACGCGCATTTGAAACGTATTTTCTATACAGCCTTGTATCATACCTGTATGGCACCGGTAATCTATTCCGATGTGGACGGCGTGTACAAAAATGCACAGGACAGCATTAAAAAAATGGCCAGGGGGCAACAGCGATACACCGTTTTTTCGTTGTGGGATACGTTCAGAGGGCTCAATCCATTGTTCACCATAACCCAGGAAAAACGTAACAGGGATATCCTGAATAGTATGCTGGCGTTCTATGAAGAAAATGGGAAACTTCCGGTTTGGGACCTGAGTACCTGGGAGACAGGCTGCATGAGTGGTTACCACGCGGTGCCCGTAATGGCCGACGCGATCCTGAAGAATACGCCCGGAATAAATGTAGCGGAGGCATACGCTGCTATGAAAGCCAGTGCCTTTCAAGGGATCAGGGGTACTTTGGATTATATAAAATATGGCTATGTGCCTCAGGACCGCAGCGGTTACAGTGTGACCAAGACACTGGAATATGCCTATGACGACTGGTGTATAGCTCAGGTTGCCAAAATGCTGCACAAGGATGATGATTACCAAGTATTTATGAAGCGTGCTTCGGCATACAAACTGCTATTTGACAAAAACTCAGGCTTCATCAGGGCCCGCAATGCCGACCATTCTTTCACGGAGCCTTTTAACCCGCTATTCTCTTCGGTAGACGAAAATGTATCGGGATATGAGGAAGGGAATGCGTGGCAATACACTTTTTTTGTGCCACACGATGTGCGCGGCCTGGCGGGCGAATTTGGCAGTACGGACAATTTCCTCCGGAAACTGGATTCATTGTTTTCTATTACTTCTGATGGTAAGGGAGAAGCCAGTCCGCCCGATATGAGCGGCCTGATTGGGCAGTACATACATGGCAACGAACCCAGTCATCACATAGCCTATATGTATGATTTTGTGGGAGAACCATGGAAGACTCAGGAAAAGATCCCATTTATCATAGACTCCATGTATCATGACAATCCCGGTGCAGGCTATGCCGGCAATGAGGATTGCGGCCAGATGAGTGCGTGGGCAGTATGGAGTATGATGGGCCTTTACCCGGCAAACCCTTGCGGCGGCGAATATGTATTTGGCTCGCCAATGTTCCCGGAGGTAAGTATGCGACTGGCAAATGGCAAGACATTCCGCATCGTGGCACACAATTGCGGCATGGGGAAAAAGTATATTCAAAACGTAAAACTGAACGGGAAAAACTACAGTAAGGTTTATCTGAAGCATGCCGATTTGCAGAAGGGTGGCACACTGGAGTTCTTCATGGGCGATACACCCAATAAGCAGTTTGGCACAGCACCCGGCGACTTACCGTATTCGGCCAATAACGGATAGTAAGCGGACATTGCAAAAAAAACCGGCCCCTTTCGGAGCCGGCCTCTTTCTCATTTTT
The DNA here is from genome assembly GCA_903926605.1 of uncultured Bacteroidota bacterium. Lineage (GTDB taxonomy): Bacteria > Bacteroidota > Bacteroidia > Chitinophagales > Chitinophagaceae > CAIYTT01. The sequence continues at coordinate 1,649 of CAIYJV010000110.1, read as the reverse complement.
CAGCCAAACACAAATCTTATTTTCTTAAAGTTATATTATACGTATTACCGTTTACGGTTAGCGTGGCATACCTGTCGCAGTTTGGCGTATCGCCATAATTTAGTACCCTGGTACCTGTGATAGTAGTACCCGTGATATCTACTTTTCCTGCTTCAATATATGCGCATTCCGGGGTTACGATCAATGGGTTGCCGCTTTCTATGGCAAAAGTAAACGTGTGTCCGTTGGCTCTCACCACTGTGGTGGTACCTCCGATGGCATATTCATCGTCCGACATTTCGGGAGTCGAGTAGCCTGAAAGCCACGTACGTGTTCTGTTGCCAGACCAGCTTATCACGCTGTCCGTGGTCAGGAATAACGAATCTCCAACTGTTACATTGTACCAATACTGACCCGATGTATTCATGCCTTGATTGGTCACGGATTTTTGAATGACCATCTTATAACCGTTCACATAGTAGTTTTGGGACTTAAAACTGCGCACGCTACCGCTGTCTTTATAATGACCACTCCATGAAACGATGATCTGGCCACTGCGTGTTTTTCCGTCGAATCCTGTGCAGCCTGTACCGAAGTCAATGGTCATTGAGTGCGAATAGCTGCTACCCACCAGTACACTGTCGTGGGTAACGGTAGCACAGGATGTGGTACGCAGATTTGCAGCACCGGCAGATACAGCGTTGTCGGCTATAGACACTACACTGTTACTGTTAGACTCCAGCAGGGCAGCATCGGAAGCGTAGCCTCCGTTGTCATCCTGATTGGTAAGTGTGGATGCCGTGTTTTTATGGCAGGCCAAAAACGTCATGACTGGTATAGACGTAAGTAAAATACCCACTTTTAAGTAGTTCTTCATGATATTGCTATTTTGGTTCGCACCTATATGAGATGCCCTGTGGTGCAATTAGTTTAATATATCAGACAAATTTAATTTCCGGTGCCTGACGATTTTCTGGACGTACTGTAGATTTTGATCAGCTCCACCACCCGCCATTTGCACTGATCGGGAAGTACAGGTTAAAGGTTGCGCCCTGTCCGGCTACGCCCTCCGCTGTAACATAACCCTCATGATTGGCCATAATGCGCTGGCATATAGCCAGACCAATTCCACGGCTGGTAAATTCGGTCTCCGCAGATTCAAGTTGCTGAAACAGCATGAACATTTTGTCCCGGAACTGATTGTCGAAGCCCCGCCCGTTGTCTGTTACCCGGATCAGGTAAAATTTCCGGTTTTTCAGGCCGGGATTATACGCCACCAGGCTACGTCCGTCCGTCATCTGGCTTGATATTTTAATTTCGGGCGCAACGCCAGTCCGGGCAAATTTCAACGCATTGTCAATAAGTGCTGTAAACAGCAGTGATAGTTGTTGCTGGTAGCCGGTCACGGTCGGCAGCTTGTCATAATGTATGGTTGCTCTGGATTCCTTGATCCGGTCACCCATGTCGAAAACAAGGTACTGCAAGGTCCGGTTCAGGTCCACGTCCGACTTACTCTGGTCAACCCTGGTCAGGCTTGTCAGACTCAACAGGTCGGAGATCAGCAACTGCATTTTGTTAGCCGAAGCGTTGATACGTTGCAGCGTGAGTTGTATTTCATGCTCGGATTTCCGGCCGCTTTGTTCCAACAGCATATTGCTGAACACTTGGAT
>CAIYJV010000109.1 GCA_903926605.1 uncultured Bacteroidota bacterium | reverse complement strand
GCATATGGCGCTAAAACGCACGTCCACAGAGCGTTTCAGCGGATTGAAATTATCTTTGAATTGCGAACCTGCAAGTTGAATTTGTGGTGTTTCCTGATACCTGGAGCAGGTAAATACCTGTTGTAAAAAGGGCTGTTTGACCCCCCGTAACGTGTATTTTGTTCTGTCCCGAAGCTGCCTGATAATGAAGCGGGGACAGCATTTCACGACCGAGCAGATCGAAAATTTGTATTGTAACCGGCTGTTCTGCGGCACAAAACAGTGAAATATTGAAGTCGCCCGCAGAGGGATCTGGGTAAACACTAAATGGAATATGGGTATCGGGTACGCTGGCTACACGGGTCACCGGCGCCCCATTGGTATCACAAAGACAACCGGTACGATGCCTGTCATGACGATACATTGGCCAGGTAGCACTGCTTACTGAGTCTCCCCAGGAAAGACAAACAGCGTATCCGTTGTCATTCCACGACGTGCTGTCGCTACGCCCCTTCCCGCCTATCAGAAACAGGTCGGTCAGTCCGTCGCCGTCAAAATCGCCGATCACGGGAGCATTGTCCACTTCAAATATACTGCTCGTATCGCCCAGTGTAGTATAGCAATAGTGATACAGATCGAACGTCCTGATCACCGAACCTGTCTGCCCGTCAAGCGAATAGATCGTACCGAATGTGGTACAAAACGTTACATCATTGATACCATCATTGTTAATGTCGGCAATGGCCCCACCGCGGAAATTGGTATAGTCGCCGGGCGGGGTAAATGTCCATAAGGCCGAATCATATCTGTTTACCGCGCGCACAGTATAGCCATCCATGTACACAATATCCAGGTAGCCATCATTATCGAGGTCTGCCAGCGAAACCGGCGCATCATCATAATGGTATAGTAACAAATGGGCGGTAGAGTCTTTCCATATCAGCGATCCGTCGGCAACCCTCAGGCAATACAGATAACCGTCATAGTCACCGATCACCACTTCTTTTTGTCCGTCACGGAACAGATCTCCCGTAGCAGGGCCGGGATAAATAAGGTTGTGCACAAAGTACTGCCACTTAAGGCTATGGTCCGACGCCCTGTAGCAGGCTATCCGGTTGCTGTCATACGTATAATCCCAGGTGGCCACCGTAAAGTCATATTCACTGCCATTGCGGGTTATCACCGGTTCGCTCTCAATTGCAGCATTGGTATCCACCAGTTGGTTCCACTTTATGGCACCCGTTCTTCCGTCCAGGCACTTTACATTGCCATAGAATGTGCCATGTATCACATCATCATAGCCATCTCCGTCCAGGTCTGCACAGGAGGGCGGTGAATCACCTCCACCTGTTATGGTTTTCCATTGCACATAGCCCGAGTCAGCGTCTACGCAAAAGGTGGTATCCATACACGAACCCGGGATCACAACTTTCAGATCCCCGTTCCGGAACGGATCAAAGACCAGCGGCCCCGCATCGTTGCAACCACCTCCGAATCCTTTCTGCAGATGTTTCCATTTCAGGGAACCGTCTTCACCGTTCAGGCAATATACATTACTGTCATTCCAATAGGTACTGAAAATAAGTTCGGGCAGTCCGTCGCCGTCCACGTCTTGCGCCACCGTCTGCCCGAAAGAGACATCCTTCAGGTTATAATGCCATTTTACGGTTTGAGCTTGAAGCATCAAACTGAAAAATGAGATAAGAGCTAGCAAAAATATATTTTTCATAAGCAAGCGTTTCGATTTATAAAGATAGCTAATTTGAAATTTATTGAAGAGCTTTCCCCTATAACACAATCTGGAACGCCCGCCAAAATACAAATTGAAGAATTACAGACAACACAATATACCGCTCAAAAATGATCATGTAGCCTTGGCGCTCTTTAGACATTTTAAATAACTTTGTTTAAAATATAAATGCATGACAACCGCTGCTATACGGAAGAAATTGGTAGATTATTTGCAGACTGCAGACGACAAAATGGTTAAGGCTTTATATATGATGTTTGAGGAAGAGATAGAGTCTAATGCAAACGATTGGGACGAGGGCGAATACAAGGAGCTGGAAGCCCGCAGTAAATCAATCTTAGACGGCACGGCAAAAATGTACTCTTGGGAAGAAACCAAACAGGCTGCAATTGAACTGGCAAAAAATAAAAACAAATAATGGGCTATGTATTGAAGGTACATGAACTAGCCAGCAAGGAATATGCAAGTGCGTATTTATGGTATAAAGGAATTCAGATTGAATTGACCGAAAAATTTAGGAAGGCCGTAGAAACAAAAATTTAAAAAATCAGTGAAAACCCCGAATACTTTAGCCGGATAAAAGGCACCAACAGGCAGGTAAAGGCAGACGGGTTTTCATATTCAATTGTCTACGAATTCTTTGTACACAAAAACGCCATACATATTGCTGCAATATTTCACATGAAAAGAAACCCAAGGAAAAAATTTAGCCGTCCGGAAATTGATTAGTTTTGATTAGTGCTGTCGGCAACAATGTCCACCATTTTTTATCCTACCCAAGCATTCCCCTTTTTTTTGTAGGTTTGCAAATTGTAATATTTTATTAACAAGAACGCAGTATCAAATAAGGGTTGGTTGATTTCATAAAACAGGAAACCAGACGGCCATTATTTGAGGTAAATGGGGTAAGTGCAGATTGACGACAACGATAGTTGGTGCTATTTTTTCAGACATACCCCGTTACATCTGCTCTACATAAAACATAAATAATGGGATGTGGTAATTGTGGTGTAGCTACCAATGGCACGCCGTCCGGTTGCAAAAGCAATGGCGGCTGCAGTTCCGGCGGTTGCAATAGAATGAATGTGTACGACTGGCTGAATAATATACCCCTGCACGACGGTGCAAAACCGTTCGCGGTTATTGAAGTGTCGTTTAACAAGGGTAGCAGGAAAGAGTTTTTCAGAAACAGTACACATCATATTTTAGACCGTGGCGACTGGGTGACCGTAGAAGGCGCCAGCGGATACGATGTAGGCCAGATAAGCCTGACCGGCGAACTGGTGAAACTACAGATGAAAAAATACGGGGTAAACGACAATGCGGTTGTAAAACGCGTTTTACACCCAGCCACCGAGGACGAATTGGCCATGTGCGTGAAACAGAAGGAACGCGAGCCCGAAATACTCATCAGGTCACGTGCCATTGCCAGGTCGTTGAACCTGGAAATGAAACTGTGCGAGGTAGAAATACAGGCCGACAGCAAAAAGGGTACTTTCTTTTATACCGCCGACCAGCGTGTGGACTTCCGCGAACTGATAAAAATGTATGCCGGAGACTTTAAGTTGAAGGTGGAAATGCGCCAGATAGGCGCACGGCAGGAAAGTGGCAAAGTAGGCGGCATTGGCTCCTGCGGCCGCGAATTGTGTTGCAGTACCTGGCTCACCGATTTCAAGTCGGTAAATACTACTGCGGCCCGTTATCAAAACCTGTCTATCAACCAAACCAAGTTGTCGGGCCAGTGCGGCAGGCTGAAATGCTGCCTCAACTACGAGCTCGATACCTATATGGATGCGCTCTCCGTGTTCCCACACCATGCCGAGTCGCTCGAAACGACCAAGGGCATAGCGCACCTTCAGAAACGGGATATTTTCAAGAACCTGATGTGGTACAGCTACTCAGACAACAACAAGCAGTATCCTTTGTCTATTACCAGGGTCGTTGAAATTCAGAAAATGAACCGTGCAGGACAAAAAGCAGATGAATTGCAACCTGTGGAACTGGAAACCAGAGAGAGCAAATCCGGGATGCTGCCTGATGCCGGCTTTGTGAATGACGTGGGTCAGCTGAGTTTGAAGTCTCTGGAAAAGAATCACAAAAAGAAAAATAATAAGGGCGGATCGCAAGGCGGAAACAAAAATGCCAACGCGGCGCCGGGTGGACAACCACAGGGTGCAAAACAAGGACAGAACCGCCGACCCGACCGACCAGAAAGGCCGCAGGGACAAGCGCAGGGGCAACCCAAGGCTGAGGGCGAAACACCCAAACCCGCTGGCAATAACCGTCCGAACGATAGACCCGCACAAGGACCGAAAGGGAATAATCAACCTAAACCGCAGCAGCAAAACAAACCAAAGCAACAGGCAGGCCCGCGGCCCGAACGACCGCAGAACGCGCCAGCTGAAAACAGGCCACCCCGGGAGCCGCGTGACCCTGCAAAACCACGGGACCCACAACAACCCAAACCCAACCAGCAGCCCCGGCAGGACCGCAGGGATCGGCCACAGGGTGAACGAGGACGGAGACCACAACCGGGAGCAGAAGGAACTGAAACTCCCCAAAAACTCGATACTCCGGAAGCATAAACTTTAATACCATCGTAAACCGGCCCTATCAGGGACCGGTTTACTTTTTTTTAAAACATCCGGGATTCGAAAAAATTGCCGGCTGTAATAAATCAGATTAACTGCCGTCTTTTAAGAAGTAAACGACAAACGAAATGAAAAAAATACTGCTGTGGGCACTGCTGCCCGTTTTGTGGGTGGGTTGCAAAAATGTGGCACCCAAAACCGGTAACAACCTTGGCCAGCTTATGTCCGGCTACTGGGAAGACAGGATGAAAATGTTTCCGGTCGAAGCCACCGGTTATGGAGACAACCGCTACAACGACCAGCTAACCATTACCATTGCCGAAAGCTTCCGGGACAGCTGCAAGCGTATGTACCAACGCTATGCCGATGCCCTCAGCGGTATAGATACCGCTACCCTTAGCCCCGACGACCTGGTGAGCTACAGACTGTTGCGCTACGAACTGGCTATGGATCTGGAAGGGATGAAATATCCGGCGCACCTTATCCCGATCAACCAGTTCTGGGCATTTACGCTGGACCTGCCTCAATTAGGGTCGGGCACCGGCAATCAACCCTTCAAGACTGTAAAAGACTACGACAATTGGCTCGCACGCCTGGCCATATTCCCCGCCTGGGCAGATACCGCCGTTGCCAATATGCGCAAGGGCATTGCCACCGGCTGGGTACTGCCCGAAGCGCTTACCACGAAAATAATTCCTCAGCTCACTGGGGTGGTCACAGCTACAGATACGGCCAGTATTTTTTACGGGCCCATACGTACCATGCCCGAAAGTTTCCCGGCATCCGAAAAAGCCAGACTCTCGGAAGCGTACAAAAAAGCAATCGCTACCGTAGTGAACCCTAACTATACCAAACTGGCCGACTTCTTTAAAAACGAATACCTGCCCAAATCACGGAAATCTACCGGTATCACTGCCATCCCGGATGGTGGCCCCTACTATAACTATTGTATCCGGTTCTGGACCACCACCAACCTCACGCCCGACAGTATCTACAACCTCGGCTTGGCTGAGGTGAACAGAATGGAAAACGAAATGACCAAAGTAAAGGATCAGGTTGGTTTTAAAGGCACACTGCCGGAGTTCTTTAAGTACCTCGACAAAGACCCCAGGTTCTGCCCTTTCAAAAAACCACAGGATGTACTGGATAGTTTCTGGGCCATCAAGAAGGCCGAAGAACCCGTGCTGCGGAAGTTGTTCACAGACACACCGAAAACTGCATTTACTATTCGTCAGACCGAAGCTTTCCGTGCGGCCAGCGCCAGTGCCGAATACAGCCAGGGTTCAGCCGACGGCACCCGACCCGGCATTTTTTATGTGCCCATCCTGGATGCCACTAAATACAATGCCACCGGCATGGTCACACTCTTCCTGCACGAGGCCATACCCGGCCACCACTACCAGATATCCATACAGCAGGAAAACAAAGAACTTCCATCGTTCCGGCGCTTTCTTTGGTACGGAGCCTATGGGGAAGGCTGGGCACACTACTCAGAGACATTGGGCAACGAAATGGGCCTGTACAACGACCCTTATCAGTACTTTGGCCACCTCAGCGATGGCATTCTCCGCGCCATTCGTCTCGTGGTGGACGTGGCAATGCATACCGGCAAAATGACGCGCGAAGAAGCCATACAATACATGATGGCGCACCAGCTCATATCCGAGCATGACGCGGTATCTGAGGTAGAGCGCTATATGGCCATTCCCGGCCAGGCGCTGTCGTACAAAATAGGACAAGTAACCCTCCTATCCGAGCGTGCCAAATACCAGAAATCCATGGGCGATAAATTCAGTATGGCTGCGTTCCACCACACCGTTTTGAAGAACGGATGTTTGCCGCTAAAGGTACTGAGCGAGCAGTTGGAGGAATGGGGTAAGGGGGTGAAATAAAACATTCCCCTTTTACAGCGATACAGCGTAAACCTATTTTAGGACGATGCAATTCCCCCTTCGAAGGGGCTAGGGGGATGTGCAACATTGCATAATCGTCAGTCCGCATGCTCATTATGGCCCAGGGTATTTTTTCCATCTTTACCCAAGTCTCCGACTTCGGTTGTCCGGTCGCCAGTCTCCCGACTGGCTGGGTTACATTCGCTGACTTAAAAATCAATCTTCTTTGATCACCACTATCTTCCGCTCATTCAGGTTGACTAAAGCTTCTAAAACCCGAGGCAACATCGGAGTCAAATTAGAAAGTGTATTCCGGTAAATATCAATAACGATCACCGCACAGGGCAGGACCGATATATTTTGCTGGCAGGGGATGTTTTTATCCACCACAACCCACAATCGAAATCAAACGCTTTAAGCAACTTAAGAAGTTCCCCATTTTTTATTCCATTCCACTTCATGTCGCGAATAGTGAACACTTCATGGATATCAGCAGGGAAAAATAATTTAAACCGTACGTCGATATTTTCGTCCAGCAGTATTTTCATGCTGCAACGTCGTTTAGCAATTTTTGAGCTGCATACTCAATTACGGCTTCTGCCTGTTCCCTGCTCACTGATGGGAAACCAAGCAGGAAATCGTCCAACGAACTCTCTTCAAGATAATCGAACAACGTTGACACCGGGACTCTGGTGCCCCGGAAAACCGGCATTCCACCGACGATATCGCGGTCAATAAACACAAAATGTGCTGACGCTGACATGTTATATCTTTTGTTAAGATAAACAGTTTTTGCAAAACTTGGTGGGGCCCTGTGTTCAACTTAGACTGCGAAGAATATGTATTGGTGGTTGGCCAACAGAAAGGAATCGGGAGCGGCCATTTTCAGGGCAGGCCCCGGAATGTATATGCCCCGTTTTACCAACTGCAACCAGCCTTGCTTCACCAGTTCACTGACTTTGTCGTATGGCCTTTTGTAGTCCTGTAACAAGTCCAGCAACAGTTGCTTTGTAATGGGCTAACCGGCGAATTCCTGAATATCTTCTCTAAATGCCAATGCCAATTTTTGATAATTCTATCGGGAAAAAATCGATAAAGCGGTAAAATTTTCACATCGGTTGGCATAGAAAAACTGGTTTGTGCTGAGAAAGCATGGATAATGATCGGTAAAATCGGATACACACAAACACATACCGGACCTTGCTTTCAACGAACCCTGACAAGGCAAAAAACGCCGAACGAAGAAGGAACATCGCTTTTTCACCTGCCCTCACTAAATTTGCCCCGGCAACGCCAAGAACAGTTGCTTCGTGATTCATGAGAGACTTTAAAAACGCAGTTATAGAATGTGTACCCAACTTCAGCGAGGGCTGCAATATGGGCATCATCAACCAGATCACCGCCGAGGTAGAAAAAATTGAGGGTGTGCGCCTGCTGGATGTAGACCCCGGCAAGGCCACCAACCGCACGGTAGTGACATTTGTGGGCAACCCCTATGCAGTGGTGGATGCAGCAGTCGTGGCGATCAAAAAAGCAGGGGAACTGATTGATATGCGCAACCATAAGGGCGAGCACCCCAGGATGGGCGCGACCGATGTATGTCCGCTGATACCTGTATCCGGTATCACGATGGAAGAAACGGTGGAATTTGCCAAAATGCTGGGTAAGCGTGTGGCAGCGGAGGCCGGCATACCAGTGTATATGTACGAGTATGCTGCATCCGCAGACTACCGCAGAAATCTGGCAGACATTCGCAGCGGCGAGTACGAAGGACTTGCTGCCAAGATCGTGAAGCCGGAATGGAAGCCAGACTTTGGCAAGGCAGAATTTAATGAACGCAGCGGCGCTACCGTGATCGGTGCGCGCAACTTTCTGATCGCCTATAATGTGAACCTGAATACCACGTCCACACGAAGAGCAAATTCGGTGGCTTTTGACATTCGCGAAAAAGGCAGACAGAAAAAAGATGAGAAGGGCAAAGCCTTGAAGAACGCACAGGGCGAAACCATCTGGGAACCGGGACTGCTGAAGTGTACAAAGGCAATAGGCTGGTTTATTGAAGAATATGGCATAGCGCAGGTATCTATAAACCTGACCAATATGTACACTACCCCACTCCATGTGGTGTTTGATACGGCTTGCGAAAGGGCCACTGCTCGCGGCATGAGGGTAACAGGAAGTGAGCTGGTGGGTCTGGTGCCGTTGCATGCTTTGCTGGAAGCCGGCAAGTACTTCCTGCGGAAACAACAACGTAGCGTGGGCGTGAGCGAGGCAGAACTGATAAAGATAGCCGTGAAGTCTATGGGCCTGGACGAACTGGGACCATTTGACCCACAGAAGAAAGTAATAGAATATCAGCTCAGGTCTGGTGGCAAAAAACTGGTGGACATGACGGTGGCTGGTTTTGTCTCCGAAACGGCCAGTGAATCACCCGCACCCGGAGGTGGCTCGATAGCTGCAAGTTGCGGTGCCATGGGAGCGGCCCTCGGCACCATGGTTGCCAACTTGTCCAGCCACAAAAAAGGCTGGGACGAGCGTTGGGAAGAATTCTCCAATTATGCGGAGCAGGGCCAGGCAATGGTGCGCGAACTACTGGAACTGGTAGACGAAGACACCAATGCATTTAATAAGATCATGGCTGCCTTCGGACTGCCAAAGGGCAATGCGGAAGAAAAGGCAGCACGTACAGCTGCGATCGAAGCTGCAACTATTTATGCCATAAAAATACCGTTCCGCACAATGGAAGTGGCGTTCAGTAGTTTTGAACTGGAGAAACAAATGGCGGCGATAGGCAACCCCAACAGCGTGAGCGATGCAGGTGTGGGAGCTTTGTGTGCCCGCACTGCCGTTAAGGGAGCCTATCTGAACGTGAAGATAAATGCACAATCGCTGCACGAACACCCGGAAGTAAAACCCCTGCTGGAAAAAGCCGAGTATATGAACACACAATGTGATGTACTGGAACAGGAGGTTTGGAAAATAGTACTGGAAAAAATTAAGTAGCACAAAAAAAATAGAAAACGGGCGCACCAACTGAGATGCGCCCGTTTTTTTGTGTTACCACCTGAAAAAGTCATACTCCCTTTTCCATGCGGCTATATTCTTCTGTGCCCTGAGCTGCACGATCTGGTCCACATTGGCAGCAATGATCTGACCAACCGTACTCGGGGAGAGATAAAATTCCCGGCTCAGTTGGGAAACCACCCATTCATACTTCAACCCCGGATTCTGATTCCAGTATACGAACCTGCACATCAGGTGCCGGTTGCGTGCCATGATCAGGTCTGGCAATCGCCCGCCTGTTCGGTGCCCTGTCTTATTGTGTACGCCGCCAATGGCATCTGTCCTACCCGCATCGGCAACTGGATCGGCACTTATCATACGGCTGATCCTTATTCCTCTTATGCCCATAAAGATTTTGTTTAAAAAGTTAATGAACGTTACCCCGCTTCCTTTCCACTACAGCAGTCAGTTAGTTTCCTTTTTCAGGTCTATAAAAAAAGACTCGTCCTGATCTACATACACACCAATACTGGACAAATGCGGCAGCACGCTTTCGTCGCTCCGGCTCAGCAACAAGTGTTCTTTGTCCACCTCTTTTTTCACCCGTACAAATTGCGGCAGCAATTGCTCGGTCTTTTCCAGCACCCGGTCCCAGGTGTATCTGGGCAGCGTTTTAAGTTTCGGATTACCCAAACGGAAACCCAGCCTACCCCACGCGGTCTCCACATGACGGGTGTTGGTGAACAGCTCATTGCGGTGCGACATACAATAGTCGCACACAATGTCGAACGCCTGATTTTTCTGCTCCGTGTACAGGGTAATGTCCTGTTCAAATTTCTCCCGAATCCGCGCCAGCTCCATATTCATCAGCGCTAGCTTTTTGGCTGCGTTGGCGTCGGCCAGCGCATAGGTGGTGAGTGCCTCCTGGTAGGCGGTGGCAGTGACTCCCTGCCCCGTGGTCTTACTGTTTCTCTTTGCCATAAAAGATTGATTTTTGTGTTACTATTAATATTGTGGTAGTATTTCGCTACAAGCCCGAGTCGAAAAGGTGTACCCGGCTGCGTGCCTTTTCCAGTTTCTGTACCAAATCTTCTGCCGCTATTTTCCCCGCCAGATCATGATCCAGATTCCAACGCGACCATACGGCACAAAATGCCCGTGCTTCAGGTTCGGTAAAATCTACGAGTATCGTGCGAAAGGTCTTTATCAGGATGTTTTTCAGGCGCTGGTGCATCAGTTCCACATGCGACCTGAGCAACTCCTCATAGTCATCGCCCGATTCATACACGGTGAGCAACCATTGGTACAGATTGCTTAAAGATTCAAGTCGCTCGCGGTTCACGCGGACTTTTATTTCTCTTCTCTTTTTCATAATAAAAACAAATTGGTTTCAGAATGGATTGGAGTCGTGAATAGTGGTTGGGTGGGCTAGTTGTCGTCTTCGGACGCGCCGAACTGAAGTCGCATCTGTTGGTCCAGTTGAGCCGACTCAGGTGGCCGGACCTTGTGCTGCGATTGTTGCCACAGCCATAAAAGGGAGAGCTCAAGAAAGAAACAGTCGAACTCAGACTGCGTGCACTGCTGCATCTGACATAGCGCCATAGATTTTTGTGGCAGGTGATCGCTGCGAAGGCAGGAATCCAGAAAATTACGGATGGTCATAATTGTGTTATTTTAAGTTTTATCAAATACCAAATTATTTTCTCCAGAGTCGTTCGCCTAGTCCAATTACCTTGTCTTTTCTAATTTTTATGGAAAATTATTCCAAAATATTTTCGATTGAATTGATACAACTATTGATTAAACAACCTATCTTTGATATCAAATCCAATTCCAACACAAAAATACCAATTATTTTGGAATTTCCAAATTTATTGTAAATTAAAATTGATATTTTTATTTTATGAATTCATTAGTATTCGCCGAAAACCTGAAATTCCTCAGAGAACTGCACCACCTCAAACAGGCAGACATGCAGTCCCTACTGGGCTTCAGCCAGACCACCTGGAACAATTACGAGCGTGGGGTGTCGCTCCCTAAAATGGCCGACCTTGAAAAAATATCCGACCATTTCAAGGTCCTCGAATCCGATTTGCTCCATACCGAACTCAACTACCACACCCGGATAGAAGATGTGACGCAACGTTTCCTCGACTGTAAAGCACCCGGACAATCGTCCAAACCGGCACACCATATTTCGCAGATACGCCGGCTAACACCTCCGCTACCGCCCAAACCCGAACCCACGCCCCCACAACAGGCAACAGGTAACACCTTTAGCCCCGCCGTAATAAGTGTGGATATGCAGGGCCGCGACAATATCGTGTATGTACCCATCAGGGCGCAGGCTGGATATCTGATGGGCTATGCCGATAAAGAATATATAGAGGGTCTGCCATCGTTCCAGATGCCGGGCCTCCACAACGGCACCTACCGTATGTTCGAAGTACAGGGAGTGAGCATGGCCCCCACCCTGCTGGACAAAGACAGAGTAATAGCGCAATGGGTTTCATCGGTCGAAGAAATAAGGGACAACAGAGTGCACGTGATCGTACACAAGGATGGCGTGGCCATAAAACGCGTGCTGAACCGTGTGACCGAGCGAAACAAGATTTATCTGAAATCAGATACCCTCACCTACCGCACCGAATACCCCATCCGGGAAATTGATCCCGCCGATATACTGGAGATATGGTATGTGCGTATGAAAATCAGCGCCGACCTATCTGAACCAGCGGAAGTATACACCAGACTATCTAACCTTGAATTGAATCAGCACGAGATCATGCGTGCAATAGGGATGAAAATGTAGGTGCATACAATGGAGACAGCATTTCGGCGATTACTGCCGAAAAATACGCTCCACACGCTTATCGTTTAGACATCTATGTCAATCAGTATATTTTTGATATTGACAATTCACGCAATAGCAAAATCACTTTCTATACTCCAGGTAATTTCATAGTAACGTTATCCGTTCCCGTTGGTGGAAACAAAAATACAGTCAAACACAAAAGAAAATTTTGCCCATCTGGGCATTGCAGCACCTTTCACCCTGACAGGGTACAACGTAAATAGCCGCCGATGAAACCGGGAACCAATTGTTTTCATTCCCCCATTCCAGCTTTACCCCGAATTTCACCCTGAAAGGGCACAACTTGAATAGCCCCCCGTGAACCGGGGACCAATGGATTTCATTCCCCCATTCCAGTCTTACCCGAGTTTCACCCTGAAAGCGTACAACTTGAATAGCCCACAGTGAAACCGGGGAACCAATTGATCTCATCCCCCATTCCAGCCTTACCCCGAATTTCACCCTGAAAGGGTACAACGTAAATAGCCCCCGGTGAAACCGGGGGACCAATTGATTTCATTCCCCCATTCCAGCCTTACCCCGAATTTCACCCTGAAAGGGCACAACTTGAATAGCCCCCGATGAAACCGGGAAACCGATTGATTTCATTCCCCCTTCAAACCTTGCCGCGCCGGCCACCCGGACAGGGTACAACTTAAATATCCCACAGTGAAACCGGGGGACCAATGGATTTCATTCCCCCATTCCAGCCTTACCCCGAATTTCACCCTGAAAGGGTACAACGTAAATAGCCCCCGATGAAACCGGGGGACCGATTGATTTCATTCCCCCTTCAAACCTTGC
>CAIYJV010000108.1 GCA_903926605.1 uncultured Bacteroidota bacterium | reverse complement strand
CAGCAAACTGAAGGTATTACCGCCCCATTCCCAATTTCCAAAATGGCCCAATACCATGATACTGCTTTGGTTGCGGGCTGCCAAATCGTTGAAGAGTGCAAGCGCTTCAGGATTGAATCTTGCTCGGCGCAGCATTTCTTTTTTGCTGATGGTAAGTGTCTTGAATGTCTCCAGCAACAGGTCGCAGAAATAACGGTAGAAATCTCTTCTGATCCGGATAAGGTCCGCCTCAGCCCGTTCGGGAAAAGAATTTCGCAAATTCTCAAGAACTACATTTTTTCGGTAGCCGATGACATGAAAAAAGACGAAAAAAAATAAGTCTGAAACCAGGTAAAGAACCGGGAATGGTAACAAAGAAACCAGGTAAATGAACGGTATGGCTAAATAATATACCAGTGCTGCCATCATACTGTTTTTATACATGCAGAACCTTCGACCAACTTACCCGGCTGGGCAGGAATCGCCATTACAAACCCGTTAGGCAAAACCCGATCGACGCAGGAGTGATAACCGGCCCCTCATTCTCCTTAAAGACGTTGGTGAGGTTATAACTGCAAAAGAGCGAGAAATTACCATAGCCGATCCTGGCTGTCGCCGCGAAATTCCACGGGCTGATGAATCTCTTCGTATCCACTTTCTCCTTTACCAGGGTTCCTGATGCACTTGTTACACCCTTTGTATGGGCACCAAGTAATGTACCCACCTGCAAACCAAGCGCAGCCTTAAATCCTTTGTTGCGGTTTTGGTTGTTAGCGAAATAACGAATCTCAAAAGGTGCGGATAGATAGGTTGAAACAAATTTGTACCGGGTAAAATGCGAGGTATCTGGAAAAAATTTAGCTACCGCGCCGGAGACCGTATCTTTCAAATCTATCTGTAGCTGGTTAAGGTAAACAACTGAGACATTAACACCAACGCCAGTGGCGAAACTAAAGTTCGAATTCTTGATCGGAAAATCGTAGCACAAAAATCCGTTGAAGGAATAGCCAAAAGGTTTGGTCTTAACCGAATCTGGTTTTTGTACCCAATTGTTGTAATTAAAAGACAACATGAGCAAATCTCTGGCCGGCTTTATGATTGGAGGGGGAGCCTTGTAAGAAAACAATTCGGCTCTTGTACTATCATTCTGCAGCTTGCTTTTCTCGAGATTTTTGGCACCTTTCTGTGCAAAAATCTGTGGGTTTATCAGAACCAGAAACAGTGCCGGTAAGACCAGGATTCGGAACATAAATCAATATTAGTGTGCAAATATAACAGTTCCATACCTGTGGTTTTGTTAAAAAGCTTAGGGTATGGAACTGACAAGTATGTTATTTTCCAGGCGATCAGAAGCGCTTGAACACCCTCAGCGATGCGCCGAAGTTTTTGTTCATTACCTGATACTGGAACGCGGTATCGGCAGATGCAACTATGCACGAAGCGCTGGCGCCGTAAAGTGTTCCCAGTGTACTATACTGCGAAGGAACAGCGATTTGTGTATTGCTCTGCTGCACAAAAAAAGCAGGAACTATATAGTTTACACTGTCGTAGCTGGAGTGTACACCCGCTACATTATTTACAGTGTAGAATCCGGGGATAGCCACGCCACTGTGGTTAAGCTTGCTGGTCACAAATACGGTGTCTCCGTTAGTCATCTGCATATAGCGGCCTGAAAAATTGAACAATCCGGAAACACTAGATACCACGTTTACATACGCATAAGCATAGCCAACATAGCCTGTTTGATTTCTGGCCGATGCAGTAACCTTGTATAGTCCTGGTGTGGTAATGTCTACCGCACTGTAGTCTATAACCACAAACGAATCCAGTGACTTTTTGTAAAAAGTATCGTATGCAGTCGCAGCAACCGAACCAGGCAAAGCGGCACCCACCTGTATGGTAAAAAACGTATCGCTGGTGATCTTAACTACAGGGAACGACGGCGTATATGCCAAAGAAACTTTGTTGTCGTCCTTGCGGCAGGATGCGAAACCCAGAATCACCATTATCGCCAAAGCAGAAATTACTCTCATTGTTATCTCAATTTATTTTTTCAGTTTAAAACAAGTCCCACCAAACTTTGGTTGTTACAGCCTGCAGGCCGGGGAAATTGGCATTATAGTCCACTTCGGGGGTCGGGTAAACAAAACGCTTGGGTAACATGCCCCCTACCGAAGAATTCACAGATGGTGTAAGGATAGAATCCAAACCGGTCCTGCGCAACTCGGTCCAGGCTTCAAAACTTTGGTTACCACACATCGCATACCATTTTTGCAACGTAATGCAACGTACTTTCTGACTTACGGTTCCGCCAAGTGGATAATTCACAGCTGGTGCGCCACTACTTACATAGTTGTTATAAGCCATTGTACCAGAGATACCGCTCGAAGCAATGATCTGGCTATTGTAATAGTTAAAGTTTGCCTGAACACCGGAATAAAATAAGGTAGCATCGGATGGGCCGGGAGCTATCCAGCCACGAGCCACAACTTCAGCCTGCAGGAACAGACTCTCATAGCTTGTCAGCAGGTTTACAGGTGCATTACCAGAGTTGGTATTGCTCACATCGCCGGCTACATAAGCACTTGGAACCGCAAAGGAAGTAGCAGTTGTGTAGTAGTTGCCCTGGTTATTACCGCTGTAGGCACCACCGCTACCTGCTGCAAAAAACAGTTTCAGGCGGGCTGTGTCCTTGTTATTTACCATAGAATCCACAACAGTAGCACTCGCTACATAATTCTGAGCACCAATACCCATTTCTTCAGCATACAACGGATTGGCGTTGGATCCACCCGAAGTAAACTTTATTGCAGCATCGTCGCCGGCACCAATAAACTGGAGGCCGGGAGTGTTGTATAGAGTTACGAGATCTGCCTGTGCCGTAACCGGATCAACCAGCGCCATGCGCATGATGGTTTTAAGTTTAAGCGTAAGGCCAAATTTGCGCCACTTGCTCATATCACCACCATAAATCAGGTCGTCTACACCGGGGGTAGTTGCAGCAGATGAATTTATCATTTTAAGCGCCGAGTCTATGTACGTAAGGATCCCTTTGTAAACGACCTTTTGCGTATCATAAACCGGATTCACCTTGTGCCCGTTGAGGTACTGTCCTTTCAGCGAAGTGCGGAACGGTACATCGCCCCAACCGTCTGTAATGACCTGAAACGTATAAGCCTGCATCAGCAACGCGATAGCAGCATATTGGCCAGCGCTCTGCGAGTCGGCAAGATTTTCCAACTGGTAGAAGTTTTCGTTTGCCGCATAAAGATTGGTCCACGCATTGGTGAAATAATCCTGAGTAGGCGCGTACTGATCCAGCATACGATAATGAGAATAGGCCGGATTCTGGGTCCAGTATTGCGACCAGAAAGCACCAGCTACCTGCAGATCCACACCCACACCCGAAGCCAGGTAAAGTTCTGCTGCGGGCAAAAGTGTCTTCACCGTTGCTGCGGTAGACACATTCGGATTCCTATTTACATCCAGAAACTTTTTACAGGATCCGAACGACAGCCCGGTGAGGACGGCTAAAACAATAATTTTATTTCTGAACATACTCTTATTATTACAAAAGTCTTAGAATGTCACTTTAATAAATAAACCGAAACTCCTGAGGGATGGCCGCTCACTATAATTGATGCCGGTATTATTGCCTACAAGATTGGCCATTGCCACTTCGGGGTCGCCGTAATGATTGCTCTTAGGAGTCCACAACAACAGGTTATTGCCATAAAGTCCGGCCTCGAGTGCACCAAATGGGCTACGGGCATAATACTTCTGCGGAATCCTGTAAGAAAGCGAAACTTCCTGGAGGCGTATGTAGCTGGCATCTACCAGATTCTGACCCGGCAGCATATTTGCACCTATCATGCCTACATAATAGTTGTAGGGAAGGTATTTAGTAGTATTGGCTACATAATTATTGGTATTGCCGATCTGATTAACTGCATTCGGGAACCATACCAGAGGCTTGCGGTCGTTTACCGTAGTTTCCTGAGCGGTACCATTTACGTCCATCACTTCCTTGTCGTGACTGTAGAATACGCCGCCTTGTTTGGTAGTGAACAACACATGAAGTTTCACACCTTCCCAGCTGAGGTCTGTACCCCAGGAAGCCATAAACTTAGGTTGATAAGAACCCAGATAGACTGGCTTGGTTGTAGGAACCGGTAGGCCAGTTGCTGCATCTACCACAGGATGATAGATTCCGGTTTTCGGATCCTGCCAATAAGTAATGTCTGCACCATAAAAAGTACCGAGTGGATGGTCTTTTGCAGCCACAACTTCGATGCCATCGGCAGAGCCCATTACAATATTCTCTTTAGAATTGGCTACGCTAACCACATTGTTCACGTTGTGGTTAAAGTTGCCGAACAGGTCCCAGCGCAGACCGTATTTGGTCCTGATAGGTGTAACCCTGAGCGTGTAGGTTTCACCACGGTTTGTAACATCGCCTACATTCTGGTAGTTGTAAGCAAAACCAGTAGAAGGCGCTATGGGCATTGCAGCAATCAGGTTATACGAATAGTCATTATAATAAGTAAATCCAAAAGAAACACGGTCTTTCAGGAACGACAGATCTACACCGGTTTCATATTCACGGGTGAGTTCTGGTTTCAGATTCTGATCGCCGAAGGTGTTTTGTACCTGATAAGCAGGTAAAGTGTTGAATGGTGTACTGATTGAACCATTTGCACTAGCTACCGGCAATTGTGCATATCCGGCATTGTTGTTGGCATAAGGAACGGCATCATTGCCAGCACCCGCAGCACCAAATCTCAGCTTACCATAACTCAGGACTTTGTCCTTTATCCAGCCCTTCATGCGCTCAGTAAATACCCATGCCACATTAGAGCCCGGATAATAGTGAGGTTCTGAATAGTTGAATGCTGAAGACCAATCCGTACGGCCTGTGATTTCGAAATAGAATTCTCTCTGATAGTTGAACCTGACGTCTGCAAAAATGCCGAAAGTCCTGTGCTCCGTTACCGTATTCGCAGAGGTGATCGCACCGGAATTATTGGAGAAATTATAAAAATCAGGCACTGTAAGTCCACTTGTTATGGGGTTGATAGCTGTGTTCAGTACGGCATCGCGCATCATCGCAATGCTGGCTCCTCCCATAATGTTCATACCCCAATCTCTGGTTACTTCATGGTGATAGTTGCCGATCAGATCGTCATAAAACCTTGTACCGGTATATTGCGCCTGTGCGTAACCACCATTTGAAGTAAAGCCAGTACCTACATAAGCGGTACCGGGGAAATATTTGTATTGATCTGCGGCAGAAACCACATACCAGGGTGTTTTGTAGCTGTTCATGTCTGAGTTATAGTCTACCCCCAGCCTGTTAAATACATCTATTTCACCTTGTTTGTAACCTATTTTCGCGCTTCCGGTCAACCGGTCGCTTTTGTTGCGATTGTCATAACTGCTAGCCGACCAATAAGGATTGGCATATTTAGAACTATAGTTACCATAACGGTGTGTACCGGTAGAATCTATATAGTTCATTGAATAAAACTTGTTGCTCAGATCGCTCAGTTCCCATAGTGGAATATCCCTTGGTGTATTGAGGACATTTTTCATAATGCCCGCATTCCCGGTGGCGCCACCGTCTCCCTCATATTCCGAGCGGGAGTAGCTGCTCATGTAGTTAAAATTTACAGCTGCATAAAAATGGTTATTCAGGTCTATGGTACCATTGAAACGTGCATTGTAACGGTTGTAGAAGTTGTTTGGTACTACTCCGTCGCTGTTAATAGCATTGAGTGACAAGAAATAAGTGGTACGCTCTCCACCACCCTTTACCGACACATAATTACTGAGCGAATTAGCGTGGTTAAAGAAGTCTTTTACGTTGGAAGACTGGTCGGAATAAGGCTTTACCAGTTGCTTTCCGTTTATGATCTGGCCCCATGGACGAAGTTCATTATCGAGTGGCAGACCCCAACTGTAATTGGTAGCACGGTAATCCGTAAGACCTGCGTAAACATCGCCCTGTCCGTATTTATGCTGTACGTCGGGTACGCTTGCTACCTGAAACTGAGAAACGTCCATTTTGTAAGACACTTCCATTTTATGATTCTTTCCCTGTCCTGTCTTTGTATTGATTATCACTGCTCCGTTTGCACCTGCCGATCCATACAGCGTTGCGGCAACCGAACCTTCCAGTATGGATACAGAAGCAATATCGTCTGGATTAATATCGTTAATGCTATTACCAAAGTCAACCTGATTGTAAATGTTGGCAATGCCCTGAGAAGATGCAGTACGTTGAAAATTGTTGGTTATCATACCGTCTACCACGAAAATCGGATTGTTGCTCTGGATAAATGACTTCGCGCCGCGGAGAATCATATTGGTAGAAGCTCCGTAACCACCGTTGGTGCTGATGTTGGCGTCAACCACTTTCCCGGCAAGCCCGGCAACTGCGCTTACATTACCACCCGAGGTGAGATCTCCGTTGCTCAACGAAACAGTGGTGTAGCCCACTTCGCGCTTATCACGCGATAAGCCGAAAGCAGTGGTCAGCTCTCCTTCCTGCTCCTTAGATGCAGTCTGCATCTGGATGAGAATGAACTGAGATGAGTCTTCAATAGTACGCGAATTGAATCCAAGCGCCTCTACGAAAAACACTATTTTCCCATCCGGAACTTCAAGCAGCCAGTCTCCGTTTTCATCTGAAGTAGTACCCACATTCGCCCCCATTACCGAGACATCCGTTCTGGGTAATGCCTGACCGTGGTCGTCCATTACTTTCCCGGTTACCGTGTGGGTTTGGGCAATAGCACTAATTCCTGTCAGGAATAGTAATGCACATTGCAACAGAACTCTTTTCATACTCTTTGTTTTACTTTATGATTAGCTCAGTATACTTACTAAATACACAGGCAGACTGCGCCCTTAAAGGCACAAACCGCCGAATTTGGGGTGAATTTATTACAACATTGCGAATAAACAAAGTATCGGTGCGATTTTCTTGGGTATTCTAACCCGAAATTCATTCATATTCACAAATATATCACTTGATCGCAATCTGCACTGCCATTTCGCGCTTAGTTCAACCCGCTTTTCGACCACCGGGACATAGTGGCATTTAGGTAGGAAAACTTCGGGAAATGTAAAAATAATACGACCCGAATTCACCAGATTGCGCCTAATCTGACAAAGGCTGTTATTTTTGCGAAAAATATGAAACATGAGTTTATTCGAAAAAATACAAGCAACGGCAAATTTCATCTCAGATAAAATAAAACACAAGCCGGAAATAGGGATCATTCTTGGCAGCGGTTTGGGTGGCCTTATAGATTGCATCGAAAAAGAGATTTCCATTCCTTATTCTGAAATTCCGAATTTCCCGGTATCTACCGTGCAGGGACATGCCGGTGCACTGGTATTTGGAAAAATGAACGGTCGCCAGGTAGTTCTAATGGCGGGCCGTTTCCATTACTACGAAGGATATTCTATGCAGGAACTTACGTTTCCGGTGCGTGTAATGAAGGCACTGGGGGTAGAAAACCTGGTGGTCTCAAACGCTGCAGGCGGAATGAATAAGCAATTCAAAATTGGAGACCTGATGATCATAACCGACCATGTGAATCAGTTCCCCGAACATCCGCTGCGGGGTAAAAACGACGAGCGGCTTGGCACCCGTTTCCCAGACATGGGCCAGCCATACGACCATGAACTGATTGCAAAGGCAAAGGATATTGCTGCAAAATTGGGATATCCGGTCCAGCAGGGCGTATACATAGGTTTACAAGGTCCAACGTTCGAAACACCGGCCGAATACCGCTGGCTGCATATTATCGGCGGCGATGCGGTTGGTATGAGTACCGTACCCGAAGTGATCGTCGCACGCCACGGCGGCATGAAGGTATTCGCAATGAGTGTGATCACCGATATTGGCATCAGCGACGAACCGGTGACCATTACCCACGAAGAAGTACTGGAAGCTGCAAATCATGCAGCGCCAAAAATGGCAGCCATCGTGGAAGCGCTGGTAGCGTATATGTAATCAGTTTTTCAAACCTAATAAAAAGAGATCGGGCTGAGTGAATCACTCAGCCCGATCTCTTTTTATTAGAATTCATATTAGTCCTGATAAGACACGATCACGCGATCGTCCTTGTCATACACATAGTGGTGGTTAGAATGATAATCATTATAGTAGTATTTCCATTTGGCAGCACAACCAGCGCACTTAACCTTTACTTTGTTGCCATGGTATTTTACGAGGTAGTCGCCACCGCAGTTGTCATACTCATGATCCATATCGTAAATCTCGTGTGAGTAATCCTTGCAATCATGGCAGTCTTTTCCACTATGGTGCTCCGCTTCGGGTTTTGCACAATGACCATGACCGAGTTCATGACAGTTCTCGCGGTTGTTGTAATACGCATGGTCGGTGTGCACATGGAACGCACGGCACTGGTAGCAATATACGTCTGGTTCATCTGCTTCTTCTTTTGCAGCTACTTCGCCTGCGCCCTTGTAGTTGGAATACACGGTCCCGTTGGTTCCTACATAGGTAGATTTAGACTGGGCGAACGACGCATTCCCGAAACCTGCGCCCACAGTAAGTGCTACCGCGGTGAACAAGGTCAATACTCCTGAAGTCAATTTCATAAAGAATAAATATTTTGGAATAAAATTAGAAAGGTTTTTTCAGAAAACAATAGAGACGAAACATAAAAATTTATCACATTTTTTGTCCATAGTATTATTTTCCGGCTTGCCGGTAAAAAAACAACTTCTTTGAAGCCGATTCTATATTTGGCGGGCTGCGAGCAAAATGTCGGCAACCAGACGCGAATCGGGCTGTAACAGTTGTACAGATGCACGCTGCAAAATTCTTTCGTCCGTCCAACCGCTGTGTAAATGACGCTCGGCCTGAGCCCGGTTGCGGGATTTGTTGCGAAGCTCGGTATGTGATTTTAGCTTGTGTATAGTTTTTTCCATCAGGAATTATTTAGTACACATTAAAAACGTAGCGGCAGAAAAATTATTGCACCCATAAGCAAAAAAAGGTATTGACCAATTCTGAAATAAAGAACCGCAAGGCTTTTGACCTAAAATAAAAGCGGGGACGAACATTGTCCATCCCCGCTCCATTGTGCTTATCATCACTTATTTCCTTACGTCCATTTCCTTTATCAGGTTGTCGGCATGGCCCAGCTTGTCAATTATAAATAGAATATAGCGGGCATCACAAACTATGGTCCGTTTGTAGGCCTTGTCAAACGCTATGTCGCCACTCATGGCCTCCCAGTTTCCGTCGAAGGCAGCACCAATGTACTCCCCGTTGGCATTCATTACGGGACTTCCGGAGTTGCCGCCGGTGATATCGTTGGTAGTGATAAAAGAGGTATGCAGCGTACCATCTTTATCAGCATAGGGACCAAAATCGCGCGATTTATTGAGGCTGATAATTTCTTTTGGTGCGTCAAACTCGTCGTCTCCGGCTTTGTACTTGGCGCAAAGTCCGTCGAGGGTTGTGAAGAAATTAAAATGTTCTCCGTCTTTGGGGTCATAACCCAGCACTTCGCCGTAAGTGATGCGCATGGTGGAATTGGCATCAGGATAGAAGTTCTGGTCTTTTTTCCACTCCATCAGGTCCTTCACATACTCCTTTGCCAATTCGGCTTTTTTAGCGGTAAAGGCATCTACTTTGGGCTTGTAGTTCTTGTCGTAATTGTCTGCTACTGCAATTGCGAAATCAACACAGGGATCTGCTGAGAATGCATCCAGCGACGGGTTGTCGCAAAGAGCGTTATAGGCGTTACTATCTGTAAGTTTCGTACCCGCATAAAGTTTAGCGACAAAATCTGCGACAGCGACAGAAGGATCCTTTTTGTTCTTCTTGAAGATTTTTTCTGTAAAGACGGGAGGCAACTGGCTCGAAGGAACTCCGTTGGCGTACAACTTCAGCATCTCTGTCATCATTTCCTGATCGGTGGCTGCTTCAAAATCTTTTTGTGCGGCCCTGCGTGCAGACTTTGCCATATCGGCATATTTCTTCAAGCTGTCGGTTTCTGTACCCGTGATCTTAGCCTTCATACCAGCTGCTGCTCTGCGCTGCATCCAGTCGTACATAGGTTTCAACCCCAGCGCCATACGTGTCAGCGCAGGTGCACGAAAACACTCGCCGTAGTAATACGGTTGCTTTGCATAAGGCTTGTAGTCAGTGTAAAGCGTCGCAAACTTTTTCATCAGCTCCGCGTCTTCAGGCTTGGCCGTCTTCACCCAATTCGTAAATGCTGTTTCAGATGCCTGTTTCTGATCTACCACATAAAGCCTTTTCAATTGCTCTGTCTGTCCAATGTAGTACTTCCAGTAATTGGCAATGCTGGAATAAGAACTGGTAAGCTGGAGGTAAATAGCTTTGTTAAGGTTCATGTGCTTCTTCATGATACTAAGCCGCAGATCTCGGATAGTCACGATGGTCGGATTCACATCATTTACCGCAAGATCCACACCATAGGAAACCTCATAACGGTTGGTACGTCCGGGATATCCAAAAATCATCGCGAAGTCATGCTCCTGCACGCCCTTGATTGATACAGGCAGTGACTTGCCGGGATGGTAAGGCACATTGGTGGCGCTGTATGGCTTGGGCAGATTATTGCTGTCGGCGTATATACGGAACATAGAAAAATCTGCGGTATGCCTTGGCCACATCCAGTTGTCGGTATCGCCGCCAAATTTGCCCAGCGACCGTGGTGGCGTGCCGACCAGACGCACATCGGTATAGCGACGGTAGATGAGCAACAATGTCTGATTGCCGTTGAAATAATCTTTCACATTGGCCACGAATTTTCCTTTTTCGCCGCGCGCATCTTCAATTTTCTTCTTCAGGCTGTCGTACTTGTGGTTATATGCTTCACCCGTCGTGCCGGCAGTGGCTGCCTTTACCTGGTCAGTAATATCTTCCATACTCTGAAGAAACAAAGCAGTCACGCCCTTGGCGGGCAATTCTTCCTTCATATTGTGTGCCCAGAAACCGTTGTCCAGCAGGTTACGGTCTACCGTACTGAGGTTGGCGATCGCATCGTATCCGCAATGGTGGTTGGTAATAAGCAATCCGTTGGAAGAAACCATCTCTGCTGTACACCCCCCGCCAAACTGGAGAATAGCATCCTTGAGGCTGCTATTATTGATGGCGTACAGGTCGTCTTTCGTAAGTTTCAGACCCAGACGAACCATTTCGTCATAGTTCTTGCCAATGAGCATTGGTATCCACATGCCTTCATCGGCTTTAGCCACTCCAAACGACGAGAAAATGGCCAATAACAAAATTATTTTTTTCATGTTGTGCAATTAGGCTGCAAATGTATAAAACCAGACCGTAATTCTTATTCCTGTGGTGGGTCGGTCAGTTGTTTCACGTTTTTAATACATTGAATATAGCTTTTGTAGGCAAGTGCAGAGTCGGGTGTTATGGTTCGCTGCAGCCCCCCGAATGAAAACTTCGCAATCTTTTTATCCGAAAAATTAGACACGTTTTTCTTTTCAATACCTACAAATACGCTTTTCACAATGAGTTGAATATCATTTAGATGTTCGTAAGAAATTGTTACCGAATCATCTACGTACCGGGTATTGTCATCAAACTCAACGATCAGTTTGCGGCTGTCGTTGGCACCGTCACCATCCGGATTCTTCTTAAAAAACTCCTGCAAGTCGCCGGTAACGAAAAAGGTTACCGAAAAATTGTCAAATTCTATTTCCGGATTCGTACTGTAGTTCCTGGATATTTTGAGTGGACAAATTCGGGTACTGTCATTCGGTGCAGTATACGAGAAAGTGGTCTTGTCAGTAACCTCCGTTTTTATTTGCTTACAAAAGTCCTGAGCAGTTGCCCGAAACGCGAGCGAAATAAGGGCCACTAACAAA
Organism: uncultured Bacteroidota bacterium; assembly: GCA_903926605.1. GTDB lineage: Bacteria > Bacteroidota > Bacteroidia > Chitinophagales > Chitinophagaceae > CAIYTT01. The sequence continues at coordinate 20,802 of CAIYJV010000108.1, read as the reverse complement.
AAACCGAGAGATTTAAAATTTAGTATCATAAACTGAAATTTTTGTAAACCTGGAATACGAAATTCATTCACTTTGCCAGGGCTGACCGAAATGCAACACCCAAAAGCAAGATAAATGTATCACTATTTTTTGTTTTTTGATAATCATTCACAAAAATTAAACCGATATCATGATGTACACAATATGCCATGGCGTTTTGACCGCATTAGGTATGGGAAACTATTTGCTTAATTTTGGCGACGCGGGTGCCGGAGTGCATCCAGTCAAGCACAATGATGAAAGCGCGGACCGTAAAATTTATTATTCTTTCAGTTTTGGTATCGCTTTTAGCGACCCAGGGATTTTATTGTACTTCCCGCAAAGAGAGTGGGACTTCGGAATGGCGCAACGTCTACGACACAAGTGCGCATTACGTGGGTATGCAAGCTTGCAGAAACTGCCACGAGCCCATATATCAGACCTTTATTAAAACAGGCATGGGTCAGTCGTTCGACTATGCCACGAAGCAAAAGTCTGCGGGAGATTTCGACCCGAAAATAGCGCTGGTCTACGACTCAGCACTCGACTACTATTATAAGCCATTCTGGAACGGAGATTCACTGTACATCATGGAGTTCCGGCTGGCGGGTAACGATACTGTACACAAAAGGATTCAGAAAATAGACTACATCATTGGTTCAGGGCAACATACCAACTCACATCTCTTCAGCATCAATGGCTATCTGTATCAGGCACCTATTACTTTTTATACGCAGAAACACCGGTGGGACCTGGCTCCGGGATTCGAGAAGGGTGCCAACACCCGATTTCAGCGCATGATAGAGGCTGAATGTATGACCTGCCACAACGGATACCCGGTATTTGACAACCAAAGCGACAACAAATTTGTATCCGTTAAAACCGGTATTGACTGCGAACGCTGCCATGGTCCCGGAAGCATACACGTAAAAGAAAAAATGGCCGGCAAGTTTGTCGACACATCAAAAGGACCTGACTACTCTATCGTCAACCCACGCAGACTGCCCACCGAACTTCAGAACAATGTATGCCAGCGCTGCCACTTGCAAGGCATCGCCTCGCTCCAGGACGGCAAGTCATTTTTCGACTTCAGACCGGGCATGAAATTATCTGAGATGGAAAATGTGTACATGCCGGGTTACAAAGGCGCCCAGGATAAAATGATCATGGCATCGCATGTGGAACGGATGAAGAAAAGCAGATGCTTCACCGAGTCGGGCAAGCTGAGCTGTATTACCTGCCATAACCCTCACGTTAGCGTAAAATACACGGATCGAAAAACATACCTGAACGCCTGTATTGGGTGCCATACCGGCGGAAAACAATGCTCGGAAAAGAAAGAGATTCGCAACGCCAGCCAAAACGACTGCGTACTGTGCCACATGCCGCACAACAGCAGTATTGATATTCCCCACGTGGCCGTAACAGACCATTTTATCAGAAAACGCCCTGCGGCAGACTCTGCCGAAAAGCAAATCACTGCTTTCCTCGGCATGCAGTGCATCAACAATGATGATCCCGGAGCAATATCCCGCGCACGCGGATTTCTGGAGTTCTACGAAAGATATATTCAGTCGCCCGGATTGCTGGACTCTGCATTATACTACCTCGAAAAAGCGGGTGATGCCGAGCGAACTACCGCACAAAACAGAGATCTGATCCGGGCCTGGTTCTGGAAGGGTGAATATAAAAGGGTGACCAACTGTGCGGATTCTATTGGTCCGGTAGCATATTCTGATCCTTGGACCACTTACCGTGTTGGCGAATCTTACTACAAACAATTGCAACCGGAAAAGGCCGTAAGCTGGTATGCCCGTACGGTGCAACTGCGCAAATACGCGCTGGACTTTGAATATAAATTCGGGATTTGCCTGATATCGGTAGGTGGAACCGAAGATGCAGAAAGAGTGTTCCGGCTCATACTCCACGAAAACCCAAATTATGTGAATGCCAACACCAACCTGGGATATCTGCTCATGCGCCGGGAAGAAAATGACTCTGCCTTTTATTATTTCGAAAAAGCTCGGTGTCTGGATCCCGACAATGCGATGACCCTGATAAACCTCGCAGTGTATTTTCACAAAACAAACAGAGATGCCGACTTAAAAAAATGCCTCAGTCACTTGCTGATCAAACACCCCGACAACCAGCAAGCCAAAGCCATGTGGCAGGACATGAATCACAAATGAAAAATTTAATCTCTGTAAGCAGCTGAAATCCTTTGCTTCTTCATAACTTTATGCGGTAACAACAGTAACAACCGCAACGTGAAAAAAATAATTTTGTTTTTGGTCTTTTGCGCCTCTAGCGCGTTTGTGTCCGGACAGGTTGCAGGTAGTCTGGACTCCTCTGCTAAAAAAACGGCTGGTCCTGTAAAAAAACATCGGGCACCTTTCGCACTGGTCGGCCTTAGTTCTGGTATCGGGAATCCAAGTGGAGTACTCGGCGTTGACTTCGAGTTCCCCGTAAAAAAATATATTGTCATCGGTACAGGTCTCGGCTTTAGCTGGTGGGGCAACAAATCTCATCTGGACTGCAAGTATTTTGTAAAGCGGAAGCAGCTGGGGTGGGCCTTGACGGCAGGATTATTCTTCAATTCGGGCGTTTACAACTTCCGGGGCCGTATGCATACTATGAACAATGTTCGCGAAGACGTAACTATCAATATGGACGCTGTGGGTGGTGCTTATCTGGGTGCGTCCTATTATATGCGGTTTGCGAAAGGGCCGAACCGTTTTTTCGTTACCGGTGGCTGGAGTATGCCCTTCACGGAACCAATTTACCACATGGATTATAACGGTCCCGCACTCGCAGACAAGTCGAAGCGCGGTATGGATCTGCGCAAACCTGGCGGCCCAATGCTGGGCATAGGCTTCCTTTTTGGTCTGCACCACTGATTCATTTAGTGTTCGTAAATAAACATCACAGCCGTAAAGGACTTCAATTCTTTACTATACATCACTTCAAGTGCCAGATGTGGGAGCGCTTCCAAGGGATTTTTGGGTCGTTCCGGCAACCAGGTGGCTTTCGGAAAATGCTCCAAACCGGGATAAAAATTCTCAAAGTCGTTCCGTTGATATCGTTGCGGCACCAGTAGTGAATCCAGTTTCGCAGCATACTCCGTGTATACTTTTCTAATTTGCGCGGTGTCCGTTGTCTGAGCCAATGCGCCTTCGTAATACAGTCCCTTCGAATACACAAACCTGGATGCAATAGTGCCGGGTACGCGTATACTGCAATCCCAAACAATGGCAAAAATGCTGTTGTTCTTTTGCTTTCCTTTTACATCCCTGAAGTCGCTCGGCGCATCGCGCATAATGGCCGTTACCGCATCGTTAAAATCAGACTCTTGTGCGCGCAAACACGCCGGGAGCAGGCACAAAACAAAAACTTTAAAGACCTGCTTGTATTTGAATTTCATAATCAGTCAAAATTACAACTTATAGCAATGGCGAAATAGCATCGGCGGCGGGCATAAGCGTTTGCGGCGTCCAGAGTCTGCGGTTGCTATACTAACGGGTGTTTCAGACATTGAAAGGCTTCAATATTTACATGACAAAAATCATACAGACAAAATAAAAAACGCATTTTCTTTGCTCCAAAATTTCAAACTATGAAAATCCTGAAATTAGTTTCTATTAGTGTTGCATTAGCTGCAATCATGCCGACCCATAGTATGGGTGACGGCAAAGTTACCGGCAAAAAGGGTATGTCACCCACGCCAACCTACGACAGCGTGATCGTTATGGATAAAGAAACCGGAAAAATACTCGAGCGCAAATGGGTGAAACGAGACAGCACAACCAAGGTTCAACCAGGCGATACAGTAGATAATTTTTACATTGACCAAAACACAGGTGAAATCTCCGGTCACCAACTTTTCATCTACAAAAAGCCTAAGTAAAACACCGGGTAAGATCACCTCGGCGGAATCTCAGTTATACCATTTAGACAACAAAAATTGGCATGAAAAGTAGTTGCCACGATCTTTAGATCGTGGTCAAAAGCCATTGTCTTTAGGGCTTTAGCCGAAACAGACGGCTGGGTCGAAATGTCGTTTTTTGAAGTTTAATTGGTATTACTTTATTGCTGAGACCGAAAAAGTGTGTACGCCAACACGGGCTCTACTCCTCCGTGACTAGGTAAACGCAAGTAGAATGAATCAACAGCACGTCCAACTTATAATTTCGAATTAAACACGCCACAGTTTACCTGGTCCACATTCGCCTACCTGAAACTACTGGCGGCATTGTATTTACGCATATTCTGCCACACCTCCACTAGTAACGAAGTGAAACGGAGTATCACTCAATTAGAGAATCAGCAGACGCGCAGCAATTTGTTATACCATCTAGACAACAAAAATAGCCACGAAAAGTAGTTGCCACGATCGTTAGATCGTGGTCATAAGCCCTTGTTTTTCGGGCTTTAGCCGAAACAGACGGCTGGATCGAAATGTCGTTTTTTGAAGTTTAATTGGTATTGCTTGACGGAAATGGGTTTGGCCCAAAACGAAACTGCCCCCGAATCGGAGGCAGTTGACTATTTTTCGTTTGGATAAGTAATCACTCATCGTCCATATCATGGTTCTTGCGGCCACCCTTGCGACTTCCGCCGTCTTCATCATCACCACCCATGTTTTCAATACTGCGATTGTGCAGTTCCATATCTGGCTCACGGAAAGCACGTGCATCGGACGCACGACGGAAATTAAAGTCTTTTGCTACACCGATCCTGATATCCTGACCAAAGGTAACATTCATGTTGCTGGATGTTCCGTTGCCATGATCCTGTGTAATATAGGAATAACCGATACCACCCAGATTTAGTTCGAGCGAATAATCGTGTGGCAGCCTTATACCGAGCGAAGGTATCCAGCTAGCCTGAAAACCGTAACCATTTGTGATCTGATCAGAAGTAGTGGTATTAAAGCTGCTTGCCAGGTAGTTAAGGTTTGGATAGGCATCAAGTCCAACATAAGAAGCATTCAACTGGCTGAAGCAATAAAAAGTTTTTCCAAGATCACAGCAATTGTGACGAATAAAACCACCCAAAGTCCAGGAATCGGTTTTGTTTTCGTAATAGCTCGAAAAACCGGTATAGCTTACTTTAGAATGAGAAAAAGCGATACCACCCTGAACACCAACCGTAAAATGTTCGCTCAGCTTGTAGCCAAGCCCCGGATTTACAGACCAATTAGTATTTACCAATTTGGTTGAGTTTCCGGTGTTGTCATTCGTCTGTGTATTGTACCCGAAATCGCCATAAACCAACCAATGTTTGCAATCAGACATGCCAGATTGCATGTCAATTGGTGGTTGCTGTGCATTTGCCGCGGTAAACCCACCTGCTATCATCATTGCTAAAAGGACTTTCTTCATGTATTTCTTTTTTTGATTACCAATTTTGAATTACCGACTATTTCTACAGGATACGAAAAACTATTCGTCGTCACCTGTGTTCTTTGCCCTTCTGTGTCTTGGAGCATCGTCATCGTCGTCGCTACCGGATGCGTTTTCAAGATGACGAACCTCGTCGCCCGGAACATGGTTGACATGCATTTTGTGGCCCACGTTAAAGTTCTTGCTTATTCCAACGTTCATCATGTGACCGAAAGTAAAGTTGAACGTATTGGTTGGGTTTGCAGCTCCGCTATTCTGAGACTTGTCCGTGGCATAGCTGATTCCGCCAATCGCGAAATTGAGACAAATGCCGTGGCAAAGATTCATACCCAGCGCAGGGTAAAAACCTGCGTATATCCCGGTGTGCTTGTTGTACGCGGGGTCACCGAAACTATTGGTGTGGTAGCCACCTTCGTACTGTAGATCGAACTGACCATACCAGAAGAAAATGTTGCTGTTATTCAGATAATGAGAATAACGGGCGAATGGTCCGACCCTGTAATAATTCTCGGTATTTCTGTTTGAAGCGCTATCGCGGCCTGCGTTTTGGCCCCAGCAAACAGTAGCGCCCAGTGTCCACGACTGGTTAAATTGATAACCAATTCCAAAATTGGCATCCCAGTTTATGGTTTTGAACAGGTTGGCATCTGTTCCGTCCAGCAGACTCACGTCACCGTATACCAACAAACTCTTTGGTTCCTGTGCGTTCACCGTGGTTATAGTTCCTGCCATTAATAAAGCAAGGATCAGTTTTTTCATACAGAGTGTTTTTATTTTTTTTGTTTTCCCGGCATTGCCGGTAACTATTCGTTTCGACCTACCACGTGGGTTCGGCCATTAGCGAAAAATAATCGCTTTGTGGATGAACGGACAGATTATTCGTCTTCGTCCCTGTTCCTTTCTTTCCTCTTTGGCTTTGGAGCAGCATCATCTTCATCTTCCATTTTCTCCATACGACGGCGCTGGATTTCTTCTCCTGGCTCGTGGCTGGAATGCATTCTGTGCCCTGCATTAAAGTTCTTGCTGATGCCTACGTTTACTTCGTGACCCAGTGTGAAATTGAAAGAATTAGCGCTGTTTGAAGCAGTAGAATATTTGTCAGTACTGTAGTTCAGGCCGCCGGCACTGAAATTGAGGCAAAGGCCCCTGCACACGTTAACGCCAATCGCTGGGTACACATCCGTGTAGATTCCGGTATGCTTCGCAGTAGCGGGATCACCCATACTGGTATGGTAACCACCTTCATACAGGAAATCCCATTGTCCGTAAAAGAAGAAAATCTCGCTTCCGCACAGATAATGTGAGTAACGTACAAAAGGACCGACTTTATAAGTATTGAAAGTAGATTTTACTGCAGTAATGCCATCCTTAGTTGCGTTCTGACCCCAGCTTACATTGCCACCAGCAGTCCAATGCGCACTGAACTGGTAACCCAGACCAATGGTAGCATCCCATACGGTTGATTTGTTAAGGCCCGAATCTCTAACTGTATTCAGGTTAAGGTCACCATAAAGAAGCCAGCTTCTTGGTTCCTGAGCATTTGCTGTTGCGATTGTTCCTACTGTCAAAAAGGCGAGGATCAGTTTTTTCATATCAGCTTGGTTTAAATTTAGTCATGCAAATATAATCGGGTTTTTTAAAAAACAATAACTTTGAAAAATAAAAGTGCAACAGATTATTAAATTATAAAAAAATCGCTACAAATTGTCTCCTTGCAGGTTACAGCTACTATAGCCTGCAATAAGTTAGCGAAACCAATTGCTGTACATAAGGTAATTGTTGGAGATCCGCTCTATTTCTCCCTTCTGTAGTTCAGGGCTAATGTCTTTTATTTTTTTTGCGGGTACACCTGCAAAGATACTCCCCGGCGGCACTACGGTACCCTCCAGCACTACTGCCCCCGCTGCTATTATGCTATTGGCACCAATCTTGCAATTGTCCATTACTATGGCACCCATACCTACCAAAACATTGTCGGCGATCTCGCACCCATGTACTATCGCATTGTGCCCCACCGAGACATTGTCACCCAATACGGTTACCGTTTTTTCGTAGGTACAATGTACACAGGCTCCATCCTGAATATTTACTTTGTTGCCCATCCGTATGCTGTTCACATCTCCACGTACCACAGCGTTAAACCACACACTGCAATCTTCTCCCATCACCACATCGCCCACGATGGTAGCGTTGGGCGCAACAAAACAACTGGATGGAATTTGAGGATAAACCCCTTTTACCGGCAATATCAACTGCATGTATTCTTTTTTGGACCAAAAGTAATTTTTTTTGGACCAGACCGCTACTTTTATCTTTCCCTTGCTTCAGACCGGTGGTACCGTATAAGTGACATCAGATATCTGCCTCCCGCAATACCGTGCTTTTTTCAGCAGGCAGCAACCCGGGAAAAACATTTGCGGTGCAATGCCAATGACCAGCCTGGGAGTAATTTAAAAAATTTTGCCCCCGATGGATTAATTTCGCAGCTGGAACATGCGGTTTGTCACCTCTTTATTATTGTGTTTGTGTCTTTTCGTCCAGGCCGGAGCGCGGGTAAACCTGCCTTCCTATGGCGTTGCTATGGCTGCAGGCGACAGTGTGAAATGGACCGGTTCGGGCGTTAGGTTTGCCGATAGTGCCGTATCTGCGCAGGCCTATACAGGAGTCTTGAAAGTGGTAGAAGACTTTGAAGTGCCGCATGACGCCGGTTGGCAAACTGCCGATTTTTACCTCCTGTTGGTCATGATCATCTTGCTGGGTGCCATCCGGTATGTAGATGTAAAATACTTCGCAAGTTTGTGGAAAGCACTGGCAAATACTACTATGGGCAACAGCCAGATACGGGACCTGCTGGATAGTTCAGGATTGCAGAACCTCCTCATGAATCTTTTTTTCACCTGCTCTGCCGGAGCCTATTTATTTTACATCATACGCTTTTATAGGCCTGGCAACTCGGTATTGATACCATCCTCTGCGTTGATCGCATTCCTTATTATAAGCATAGCCGTGCTCTATGCGGTAAAATATGTGGCCGTAAAATTCAGCGGCTGGGCGTTCAATGTGGAGTCTATCACAGAACAATACCTGTTCAACGTATTTCTTATTAACAAGGTATTCGCGGTGCTTTTGCTACCTTTTATTCTACTGTTGGGTTTTGGTGCAAAAGCATGGGGCCAGCCGGTAATAATGGTATCGTTTATTATGGGTGGAATTTTATTGCTGGCAAGGTATGTCAGGTCATGGCAGGTATTCGGATCGTTTCTGCAATTTAGCAAATTCCATTTTTTTCTTTACCTTTGCGCCTCGGAAATATTACCTGTTTCTGTATTAATAAAATTACTACTAAGAGGTTTTAGCCTTTACTAGGGCTTGTAGCAAACATAAGATAATATTTCTGAATTTGCAACCTCCTGTAGGTTTTATTGATTTTGACGGTTTAAAATGTTTCCCATAATCCTTGAATATGGCAAAAGCTGTAAGATCGCAAAAGAAGGTTGCAGATATTAAGGAAAAAAAGGTGAGTAGTGTGCTCATTACCCAACCACGCCCGGACTCTGAAAAGTCTCCTTACTTCGACCTTGCGAAGAAATACGATCTTAAACTTGATTTTCACGCCTTTATCCGGGTCGAAGGGCTCAATGCCAAGGAATTCAGGAAACAGAAAATAGAAATAACTGAATATACTGCCATTATTTTCACCAGCCGCAACGCAGTAGACCACTTTTTCAGGATCTGCGAGGAAATGAAAATAAAGGTATCGCAGGAAATGAAGTATTTCTGCATTACCGAGGCTGTGGCACTATACCTCCAAAAATTCATTCTGTACCGCAAGCGGAAAGTTTTCTTTTCTGCCGACGGTAGCACAGCAGGTCTGCTGGAAGTGATCGGCAAGCACAAGAACAACGAAAAGTTCATACTTCCTATCACAGATAGTGCCAAAAACGAAATAGCCCAATATCTCATTAAACACAATGTAAAGTTTGCCGAAGCCACACTATACAGGATGGTTTCTAACGACATTAGCGGTGTGATGAAACATGATCATGACATGATCGTGTTTTTCAGCCCCAACAGCTTGCAGACATTGTTCGAGCACAATCCCGGTTTTGATCAGTCCGAAAAAATCATCGGCGCTTTTGGCCCGACTACTACCAAGGCCGTAGAAGAAAGCGGATTACGGCTGGACGTAAAGGCACCAGCTCCCAATGCGCCCTCAATGGTCGCTGCAATGGAAATATTTTTTGCCGAACGCAGCAAGCCAAAGAAAGCGGCGAAAAAAGCCTGATCCCCCTTTATCTTTTTGACATATTCGGTGATGGTTATTCCTCCGCCATTGTCCACACAGTGGTTCTGCCTATAAAGGAGAAGCCAATATATCCGCGCACATCCAGCTTGTCGCCCTTATGGGTAACAGTGCAACTGTAGGTTTTGCCGTTTTTCGGATCGTAAATAGTGCCACCTTCATAGGTTTTCTCGTCCTTACGTGTAAAGCCCTTCAGAATCAGTAAACCGAGGATCGGATCGTTGTGTTTAGCCTTGTCAGGATTGTGTTGATCCACTTTGGGGTGGCCATCCTTTTCTGGAACTTTGAGCCAGATGATCTTGCCACAAAATTTTCCGCTCTCCGTTTTATACACACGGATCTTGGCTGTCTTTTCTTCATTATACCAAACACGTTCTATCGGGTCAGTCTGACCAAATCCAGCCAGCCTGGCGATAGAGAAGAGCACGACCAGGAGCATTTTCTTTGCACTTGCCATGTAGGATTTTTTTTAGAGTTAAGCGACTATTTATTGCTGTACTTCCGACACAGATCCTGCGCCAGAAATATCCTGTGTCACCGCAGGGTGACCCATGTACTTTACCGTACCTGCACCACTAATTGATGCAGTTAGTTTTTCTATCGCGGTCACTTCACCCTTCCCCGCTCCCGATATCGCAATGGAAACGGAAGCCGCCTGTAAGGGAAATGCCAGTATCTTACCCGCGCCGCTTATAGAATAATCTGCCTGCTTTACAGCGCCACCTTTTACCTGAATTTTACTGGCACCGGATGCCTCTGTCGAGAAATCGTCCACCAGCATACTATCAATAACAACTTCAGATGCGCCAGATAAATCCATTTTAAACTGGGCACCACTCAGAGCTCCGTGGATATATGCATTTGCAGTACCCGAAATGGCCAGCGACTGCAGCGACGGCACCCAGACCTCTATTTGCAGGTCTTCTTCCTTATCCAGAATTATTCCTGCTTCATCGTCCCTGCCTATTTGCAGCACATTGCCGTTAAGCACAGGCTTAATATGGGCCAGCACGTTTTCGTAGCCCGATATTTTCGCCGACGGGGTTACACCGGGCTGAAGATTAACGGTGACTCTGGCTGGCACGTCAACATCCAGGCCTGAAAAGGCACCCGCCGGAGCGTTCAGGACTCCCTTTGCGCCCGACCCATGCAAAACCCGCACCCGGCAGGAGCAGAACACTGCCAGCGACAGCACAAGTAAAACCAACCGAAAACAGTTAACCCTCATAATCCAAATTTTTAAGAAGCCGACTTGTTAGAACGCCACCAGATATATCCCAACGTAAGCATAATAGTCAATGGTAGAAACGCAAGGTATATGATACCACCGTTCAACCCCCGGGCGCCCTTTTCATCCAGTGCTGCGGCATTGTTTGAGCATACAGCGCAACCTTGTGCCAATGCCCTGCACACCACAAAAAGGGTGCAAACAAATAATAAAGTAAATTTTTTCACTGAGATAAAATTAGGAAAAAATAACCGAATGAAATATCTGCGTTGGCTTTGAATGCTCAAAAAAAACAAACTGTACAAATTTCAAAAATATACATATACGCCTTCTCCCGACGGATCGTTGCCCCTTCCTATACGCTGCCTCTTTCGAATTTCAATCTTATTACAATACGGTTACCTGTGCATACAAATTTTGCGGTTGTCTCGGCATGCACTCACAAAAAAGCTTTAATTTTGATTTATAAAATTGATTACGATGCAATTTCTTCTCGACGTAAAAGACAGTAAGGCAGCCTTTATTGTAGAATTGCTTCAGAATTTTTCTTTTGTAAAAACCAAGCCGCTCACTCCGTCGAAAGCGCAATTACTCGAAGAAATAAAAGGTTCGGTAGATGAAGTAATTCTGGCCAGAGAAGGAAAGGTAAAACTTCAATCCGCCCGTTCTTTTCTCGATGAGCTTTAGGGTTGAAATAACAACAAATTTTAAAAAACAGGTAAAGCGCCTATTAAAAAAATATCCATCTCTGAAATCAGAACTTTCAGATTTGGTTGGCAGCCTCGAAGTACAACCCGTCAGGGGTGTGTCTATCGGAAACCACTGCTATAAGATTCGACTGGCAATTGCCTCCAAAAACAAGGGGAAATCGGGAAGTGCCCGGGTAATTATTCATGTTCAATTCGTGGCAGAATTGGTTTACCTGCTGTCTATTTTTGATAAATCGGAAGAGGAATCTCTTACTCCTAAAGAAATTAGGGATTTATTGAAGTTTTTACCTGAAAACTATTAAACCGTCCCTACATTCTTGTTTTACCAATTTAGAACGTGAGTAACGAGCAAATAATTCAATGAGCCCAACCTAATAAACCTATAAATCCGGACGAAAGCGTGAATTTGTCCTAATTTTTTGCCCACAACCCAACTAAAAAATAACAATACTTGACACAACATGGACCTTTTGCTTAATTTTGCGGCGCAAATAGTTCGGGGCTTATCCTGAACAGAAAAATAATCTCATGAAAGAAGTATATGTAGTCTCCGCAGTCCGCACACCGATCGGTTCGTGGGGCGGCGCTTTGAAAGACGTTTCTGCTACCCGCCTGGGCTCGATAGCCATCAAGGGTGCACTGGAAAAATGCGGCCTTAATCCGGCTGAAGTGAACGAAGTATATATGGGCAGCGTATTGCAGGCCAACCTGGGCCAGGCTCCTGCACGTCAGGCTGCACGGTTTGCCGGAGTTCCCGACAACGTTCCCTGTACCACCATCAACAAGGTGTGTGCAAGTGGCATGAAGGCTATTATGCTCGGTGCGCAATCCATCATGCTGGGCGACAGCGACGTGGTAGTGGCTGGTGGCATGGAGAGCATGAGCAACGTTCCCTTCTACAACGAAAACCTGCGCTGGGGCAGCAAGTACGGAAACGTTACCCTGATAGACGGTCTCGCTAAGGATGGCCTTACCGATGTGTACCACAATTACGCCATGGGCAACGCCGCCGACCTTTGCGCCAAAGAATACAATATCTCCCGCGAAGAGCAGGATGCATTTGCTATAGAAAGTTACAAACGCAGTCAGGCTGCCTCTACTGCCGGAAAGTTCGTGAACGAGATTGTTCCCGTTGAAATCCCATCTAAAAAGGGTGAACCAGTGGTGGTATCCAAGGATGAAGAGCCCTGGAATGTGAAATTCGACAAGATCGCAGGCCTGCGCGCCGCATTCAGCAAGGATGGCACGGTAACTGCCGCCAACGCTAGCACCATGAACGACGGTGCCGCCGCTGTAGTACTTATGAGCAAGGAAAAAGCAGAAGCACTGGGCATTAAGCCACTGGCCAAACTGATAGGATATGGAGATGCGGAACAAGCTCCTGAGTGGTTTACCACTACCCCATCGCTGGCCGTACCAAAAGCTGCAGCAAAAGCCGGTATCAGCGTATCGGACATAGACTTCTTCGAGTTCAATGAAGCCTTCAGCGTGGTAGGTCTGGTAAATGCAAAGAAACTGAACCTAAGCGCCGACAAAATAAATGTGAACGGTGGTGCCGTATCGCTGGGACATCCTCTGGGATGCAGCGGTGCACGTATCGTAGCTACACTGGTAAACGTACTGCACCAGAACAATGGTAAGTATGGTGCCGCAGCCATTTGCAATGGCGGCGGTGGTGCAAGCGCAGTAGTAATTGAAAGAATGTAATTGCGAAGGAATGTAATTGACAATATCCTGATTTATAAAAAACTCCCGGCACGTCCGGGAGTTTTTTTGCGTTGTCACCGCACCGCAAATTAATGAAAAGGGCAAACCACCGGAAAACTCCCCACTCACACACAAACCTCCGGAAAACTCCCCGCCTGCCAAGGAGGGGCCGACGGAACAAAGCGCGAAGCCTTTGTTACATCGGGGGTGGTCGATGTCGAAATATGCTCCCAAAACCTGACCCAAGCACCCCACTCACACACAAACCACCGGAACCTCCCCACTCACACACAAACCACCGAAAACTCCCCGCCTGCCAAGGAGGGGCCGATGTAACAAAGCGCGAAGCCTTTGTTACATCGTGGGTGGTTGATGTCGAAATATGCTCCCAAAACCTGACCCAAGCACCCCACTCAAATACAAATCACCGGAAACTCCCCAATCACTCACAAACCACCGGAACCTCCCCACCTGCCAAAGAGGTACCGACGGAACAAAGCGCGAAGCTTTTGTTTCGTAGTGGGTGGTTGTTACGTTTTATCCACCTGTTTTGAAAGGTGTAAAATTGGAAACTATAGAATGAATAACGCCAGGCAGGTCATCAAAAATGAACCTGTTTTCGAAACGCAGTATTTTAAAACCTAGTTTTTGCAAATTTTGGTCGCGCTCTGCGTCTGCGCTGGATCGCATGGGGTCATTGTGCACTTCTCCGTCCAATTCTATTATAAGTTGTTCTGCGGGACAATAGAAATCAACTATGTACTTGCCTATACTATGCTGCCTCCGGAACTTCCTGTTTTGAAGACTTCCGTTTTTAAGTACCTTCCAAAGTGTTGCTTCTGCAGTAGTCATATTGCTACGAAGCTCACGTCGAATATCTTTGAGGTAGCCGAGGTCGTGAGTTCTATGCTTGCCCACAAGTCTATTTATTTTAGAATGCAAAATAATTGTATTCTAAATTGAAATTACATACAAAGATTTTGAAAAAACAGAAAGTGTTGTGCACCCTGCAGCAGTTCTACCACCCCCGTTGAAATTCACCGCTTCGGGTGCGAATTTCAACTGCCCCTCCTTTGCAGGCGGGGAGTTGCCGGTGCTATGGGATTTGCAAGACTACAGACTATTTTACCGAAAGAAAAAACTCCCCGGCTGGCAGAAATCACCTAACCACCCGACGACTTTAAATAAAGCACATCGTCCTCGGTAACAAATATGATCTGGTCGTCTACCAGTTCGCGAATTATATCCAACAATCTGTCCTGATCTAAACTACTGTAATTTTTTAGCATTTGCCGTAGGGGCACTTCATGTTTTTCAAATAGCGCGGCCAGTATTTCTCCCCGGAGGTAGCCCTTGTTTTCACCATTACTTATCTTATTACGGCATATATCGCAGTGCCCGCATTGCTTTTCAGACTGCTCGCCAAAGTAATGGAGAATGACCTGTGTGCGGCAGCGCGCATCCTGTTCCAGGTATTGTATCATAGCCCGTGTACGCTCTATATGGCGGCGGCGCAGAAGATTGATCCTTTTCGTATTAATGATGAGGTGCTGACTGTCTACCCGGTAATGGTGAAAGAACAATTTGGGCCCATCTACCGGCCGGGTATATTCTATGATCTGCATCTTGTGCAGACGGGCGAGTATTTTCTCCAGTTCGTCGCGGCTCATCTTGAGCTGCCGGCAGATAGCCGTCTCCCGTATGGGGGTGGCAAAGAAAAACACAGTGCTGTACATACGCAGCAAACCGGTTGCTACAAAAGCGAGGTTACGGTCATACTTGCCCAGGTCGTCTACGGTGTAGCGGTCTGCCACAAAACGAATAGTGGCCGGGTTGTAGACAGATTCTGAGAGCGTCCACAAGTCCTCCCGCTCCAATAGCCGAAGCGCATGAACAGCCTCATTGGGCTTTAGATCGAACTTGCCACAAAAATCCGTGAGGTCGAAAGAAAAATAACGATCGGGCTCGCCTCCAATGGGAATCTGCAGGTATTCTGCCACCGATTGGTAAACACTACGCAGATAGCGTTCGGGCGGAAACTGAAGGTTCACACTCTCCACAAGCCTGACAATGTCTGTGCTATTGAACAGTGTGATGGCTCTGGCAGGCATGCCGTCCCTGCCCGCACGACCAGCCTCCTGATAATAAGACTCCAGGTTTTCAGGGGCGTCATAATGCAACACCATGCGCACTCCAGCCTTGTCTATACCCATACCGAAGGCCGTGGTGGCCACCATTACATTTTTCTCATCCTTCATCCACGCTTCCTGAGCCTCGTCGCGCTGTTCTTTCAGCATGCCGGCATGGTAGGCGGTACTGGCCCTACCGGATTGGCTGAGGTAGCGATCCAGCACCTCGGTCTGCCGGCGACTGCGACAGTAAATTATTGCGCATTCGCCGGTAGTCTGCTCCAGCGCCACGGCTTGCTTGTTTTCTGTATATTGTACGGTAACTGCTATATTATCTCTGGAAAAACTCTGTTTAAATACCGCAGCATCTTTCAGTTTCAGTTGCGCAACCACGTCTTCCTGAACCACCGGGGTAGCCGTGGCTGTAAGCGCTAATATGGGTGCGTCTGGGAAAAAATCACGTACGGTGGATATCCGGAGATAGGTGGGTCGGAAATCGTGTCCCCATTGCGAAATGCAATGCGCTTCATCCACCGCAATAAGGCTAACAGGCATATTTTCCAGATAGTCTCTGAACAAACCGGTCTGCAGGCGCTCGGGGGAAACATAGAGGAGCCGGTATTCACCGTTCACCGCATTTTCAAGGCATGTTTTCACCTCGTGGTAAAACATCCCACTGTGCAATGTAGCTGCGGGGATGCCGATTTCTGTGAGGCGGTTCACCTGGTCAGTCATCAAGGCGATAAGCGGAGAAATAACCAGGCACATCCCGGGCAGTATCATCGCCGGCACCTGATAACAAACAGACTTGCCGCCCCCTGTAGGCAGCAGTGCCAGCGTATCCTTGCCATCCAATATACTTTGTATGATCTCCCGCTGAAACGGACGGAACGCCGCGTAGCCCCAGTATTCGGATAATATGTCTTCGGGCGTGCGCACAGCGATCAGATTTTGCCATATTGGTCAGTGCGGAACACCGGTTCAAGTGCGCCTTTCCAAAATTGTCGTTTCACTTCCTGATCTTTTTCAATTTCAGCGGCAGGAGGACCAGGCAACCAAAGTGCGCCACCAAAATGATTGGGCGACTGGTACTGAAACAATGCCGAGACACCCATGTCCGCTGGCACCACACCAAGCAGTATCACGACCTTCGGATGAAACGCCTCCTGCACTTGATGCCAGGCTGGCACATTACCCGGTGTTACGGGAAGTATGAAATAATCAGACGGAATAATGCCGCATCCAACCTCCATCATTTTAGACAACATTGGTGCGACAACGGGCTCAGTCACTACCAACAATACTTTACGCAACCCTAACCCGGTCCATTCAACACCGGGACCAGACCAGTACCTGTCTAATGTGGCAGGTACAATTTTGGTTTTCAGAACAGGAGCAGAATTATCCATCAGGGTGATTTTTACCGTATATTAGTAATCGAAAAATATTGTTTCTTTGCACAAATTTAGCGCCCGTAGCCAAATAAGTAGTTTCCTTTTAAAAAGAAATTATTTCTCCAAAAACGGGCCGGGGGAGGAAAAAGGTCTGCACGCATGGTATTTGCCATTTTATAGACGATTTCCACCCGGAATTGAACAAACAATCGTGTACTAATTTTTTTTAATCACTCTGAAGCTATGATTTCTACCGGCACTAACATCAAAATAAATAAGATCGCCAACAGCAGAATTGGTGAAATAGACCCCGCCAACATACAATTCGGCAAAAACTATTCAGACCACATGTTGATCGCCTACTATGAGAACGGCGCATGGAAAGAACCCGAAATAGTACCATTCACCAACCTTAACTTTAGTCCTGCCACCACATTTTTTCATTATGGACAGGCCATTTTTGAAGGCGTAAAAGCTTATAAAAACCCACAAGGCGAACCCATCATCTTCCGGCCCCACGACAACTGGAAGCGTATGAACCGTTCCGCAAATCGTATGGCGATGCCCGACGTGCCCGAAGAACTGTTTGTAGGTGGCATGAAAACCCTCATCTCTCTGGACCGCGACTGGGTGCCGCAGGGAGATGACACATCCTTGTATATCCGTCCGTTCCTGCTGGCCATCGACGAGTTTATCGGTGTGCGCCCGGCTGAAAAATTCATGTTTATGATCATTACCAGCCCGGCTGGACCTT
Organism: uncultured Bacteroidota bacterium; assembly: GCA_903926605.1. Taxonomy (GTDB): domain Bacteria; phylum Bacteroidota; class Bacteroidia; order Chitinophagales; family Chitinophagaceae; genus CAIYTT01. The sequence goes on along the minus strand of CAIYJV010000108.1, from coordinate 3,157 downwards.
ATTATAATCATCCCGTTTCTATTTATGTTCAGGACCAGTATGTACGGGCATTCCCCGGCGGTATTGGTTTTACCAAGGCTGCTGGCAACTACGGCATGAGTATGTACCCCACCCAGGAAATTAAAAAAATGGGTTACGACCAGATTCTCTGGACCGACGGATTTGACCACAAATACGTACAGGAAATTGGCACGATGAATGTATTTTTCGTGATCGGGGATACCGTGATCACACCGGACCTGAATGCCGACACCATACTTGCCGGCGTGACCCGCGACAGCGTACTGACACTACTCCGCGAAAAAGGCGTAAAAGTAGAGGAACGCGCACTGAGCATTGATGAAATTGCAGTAGCCCACAAAAACGGTCAGCTTAAAGAAGCTTTCGGTACCGGCACCGCCGCATCAATAGCCCCGATCTGCGCACTGACTTACCACGATACCAAAATGGAACTGCCACCGCTTGAACAGTGGGAACACACCAACTGGCTCAAAAAGACACTGGCAGACATACGCTACGGAAAGGTAGCCGACAGGCACCATTGGACAGAAAAGGCCTGATTTCGCAACAGCGGCTTCACCAACTACCTACATTTTCTCCGGCAGCCTTATGCCTAGCAGTTGCATGCCGTGGCGCAACACTGAGGCGGTCATGATCACGACCATGAGCCTGAGTTGTTTTTTCTCGTCGTTCTCTGCTTTGGATATACTATGGGCATCGTAGAATGAATTGAACAACTGCGCCAGCGAAAAAGCATAATTGCAAATTGCAGACGGGTTAAATTCATTCGCCGCATCCTGAAGTACGTTGGCATACTGCTCCAGCAAAGAGACCATGCGTTGCTCCATGGGCGTAAAGCCCTGCGTGAGCCGGAAAGACTGAAATGCTAAATTGTCGGGAACCATTGGCATGTTTTCCTTTCGCAATATGGAGCAGATCCGCGCATGTGCATATTGAATAAAAGTTGCAGTAAATCCGTGAAGGTCTATGGACTCTTTTGGATTGAAGATCATCTTCTTTTTGGGGTCTACCCTGAGCAAATAGAATTTTAATGCCCCAAGACCTATAGTTTCGTATAGACGAGCCAATTCCTCTTGTGTAAATCCTTCGGTCTTGCCCGACTCCTCCGTTTGCTCGCGCGACATACGGATCATTTCGTCAACCATATCGTCGGCATCCACTACGGTACCTTCGCGGCTCTTCATCCTACCCGAAGGCAATTCCACCATACCATAGGAAAGGTGGAAAATACCCGCAGCGCATGGCTCACCCAGTTTGGCCATGATAAGTTTCAAGATGCTGATGTGGTAGTTCTGCTCGTCGGCAATAACATATACAGACTGGTCGGTATGGTATTCGTCATATTTCAGACGTGCAGTACCGAGGTCCTGGGTAATATATACCGATGTACCGTCGGCGCGAAGCAAAAGTTTCTCATCATACCCGTCGGCGGTCAGGTCTATCCAGATCGATCCGTTTTCTTTTTTAAACAAAACACCCTTTTCCAGCCCTTCCTGTACTATCTTTTTTCCCAGCAGGTAAGTGTCGCTTTCGTGGTATACTTTGTCAAACGTTATACCCAGACGGTTGTATGTATCGTCAAATCCTTCATATACCCAGCCATTCATTGCAGACCAAAGCTCACGCACGCTTTTGTCACCTTCTTCCCAAAGACGCAGCATTTCCTGAGCTTCAGCCATTATAGGCGCTTCCTTTTCCGCGATCTTCTCTTCCAGTCCGCCGGCAACCAATTGAGCTACTTCTGCCTTGTACACTTCATTGAACAAAACATAATAGTCCCCCACAAAGTGGTCTCCCTTAATATGTGCGGTTGCCGGGGTCTTTCCCTTTCCAAACCGCTGCCAGGCGATCATTGACTTACAAATATGTATGCCTCGATCGTTTATGAGATTGGCCTTGATGACCTGGTTTCCGGCAGCCTTCAGTATCTCGGCTACAGACGCACCCAGAAAATTATTTCGGAGATGGCCAAAATGAAGTGGCTTGTTGGTATTGGGAGAAGAGTACTCCACCATCACCCGGCGGGGCGTTTTTGCTAACTCGCCGTAATGGGAATTATTAAAATTATTGAGCAGAAAATGCAACCACCAATCTTCACGAACCGTAAGGTTGAGAAACCCTGCCACGATATCGTACGCGCTGAATAGTCCCGACTGAGCCACAAGGTACTCGCCCACTTGCTTGCCCAGCACATCTGGTTTTTGTCTTAGAAGTTTTACAAACGGGAACAAAACAACCGTGTAGTCGCCGTTGAATTCGGGCTTGGTCACATTTACGTTGATCATGCTGAGGTCGAACTCCGTATCCGGATACAGGTGTACGAAGGCTTCCCTGGCTACATGTTTTATCTGGTGGGCAAGAGTCATTATTGGAATTTTGGTGTAAAAGTAGTGAATTAACAGAGCGGAACTAGAGACGCTCATTGGATTAAATTGTCATCGATCCCGAGGATTCGCAACCTCTGAAAAAATAAAAACAGTTCATGAAGTCACTGAATACTTTGACCGGGCAACGAGAGAAAATGAGCCGACGCTATACGGCAACGTTCGGGTGGTAAGGAGCAAGATTAAATGTCTTTACCTTGTCGGCTATTTTCCTCAGATTGTACTTCATTTGCAAATTTGCCCAAATATCGGGTGTTCCTCCAAATACCGCTGCTATTCGGTAGCACATTTCGGGACTGATGTCCGACTTACAATTGATGATATTGGATAATGTGGTACGTGTAACGCCCAAAAGTTTAGATGCAGCCGACACCGTAAGCTCATTCTCATTAATAACCTCTTCTTTCAATATTTCGCCGGGATGAATATTTCTCATTTTCTTGTTCAGCATCTCAATTGTGTTTTAACGGCAATCGATATAGTCAAGATCAAACGCATTTTGGCCTTCAAATCTAAAAATCAGTCTGAAATTCTTGTTCACTTTTATACTCCAGAATTCTCTCAACTCACCGGAAAGCCTGTGCAAATGTCAGTTCTTAAAAGCTTCAAAGTCTTGTGGAACTTTAAATTGCGCTGTCAATGACGTCGAGCATAATCTCTATTCTGGTTATTTGGCCAGCCGAAGCTTGCTACCGTTAGATTGTTCCCATAATAACTGTAATCCCTTATGCTTGAAATTTTGAATCATAAAT
>CAIYJV010000107.1 GCA_903926605.1 uncultured Bacteroidota bacterium | reverse complement strand
CTTTATGCAAATTGAGATATGGTCGTTGGGAAAGGAGAATGATTCCTTCATAGAAGATGGAATACAATACTATTTTAAAAAAATCAGGCATTACCACCCGGTCGAACTTATTTTACTGCAGACACCAAAAAAGGTTGCCACGACAGACATAGAGCGAATAAAACTACAGGAGGAGGAAGTGATCCTAAAGCGACTGCAGGCCCATCACTATCTGGTATTACTGGATGAAAAAGGCAAGTATCTGGACAGTATTCAATGGGCGCAACAATTGCAGCAGTTTATGAATCAGGGTGTAAAGACGCTGGTGTTACTTATAGGTGGTTCCTACGGTGTGACCGAAGTCATTAAGCGGCGTGCGAATCTGAAATGGTCGCTTTCTCCATTGGTTTTTCCGCACCAACTAGTGCGGTTCATACTGGCAGAGCAAGTGTATCGTGGTATCAGTATTCTTAATAATCTCCCATATCATCACGGCGACAGAGACTAAACCACCGGCGCCACTGTTACTGGATCTAAGGCTTTTTGAGCGGAGAATCGGCTTCTTTGGCAAAATGGTTGAACACCAGTTTGTCGGCCAGGCCGGGAAATAGTTTATTTATCCAAACAGTGAGTTTTCCGGTGCCGGTCATTACTATAGTGCGTTTTTGGTTTTCAATGCCCGAAATAATAATGCGGGCGCAGGTCTCCGAACTCATCAGCTTGCTTTCTTCCAGTGGCGTTTCGCCCTGTATGGTGCCGTCTTTAGACCTGGCCACATTCCGTATGTTGGTAGCGGTGAATCCTGGACTCACCCACATGACATTCACACCGGTATACAGCAATTCAGTGCGCAGTGCCTCCAGAAATCCCTGCATGGCAAATTTGGAGGCCGAATATCCCGTGCGTCCGGGCAAACCACGGTAGCCAGCAATAGATGATACACCTACTATGGCGCCTTTGTTTTTTACAATGTGCGCCACTGCGTATCGTGTACAATAAACGGTACCCCAAAAATTGATGTCCATTAATTCGCGTATCACCGATAGGTCAGTTTCTGTAAACAGCGCCCGCATACTTATTCCGGCATTGTTTATCAGCACGTCAATACGTCCCCATTTAGCTATGATCGCATCTACAAATGCTTTACAGTCTACCTCCTTGGCCACATCGGCCCTTTGGCAAAAAACGGTATCGGAATCTGGTCCGAACAACACCCTTAGTTTGCCTTCGTCTCGGCCGCATACCGCCACGCGCGCGCCTTTCAGCAAGGCTTGGTCGGCCAATGCCTTGCCAATACCCGATGATGCGCCGGTAACAACCACAACTTTTGTATTTATACTATACATTCGTAAATGTCAGCGATTGTTTAAGACATCATTTTTTCGAGTTTCTTGAATCCCTCCTGAGGCGGTAACTGTTCCCACAACATCTCGTAGATAGTAGAAGCTATTGGAATTTCGATTCCGAACTGTCTGGAGATATGCTGCATGCCACGGGCACCAAAATATCCTTCGGCGACCATATTCATTTCCAATATAGCGGCTTTCACCGTATAGCCCTTGCCGATCATGGAGCCAAATGTGCGATTACGGCTGTGCAGGGAATAGCAGGTAACAAGCAAATCGCCCAGATAAGCGCTGATGTGGAAATCGGGCATGTGTTCCAATGGGTTTACTTTGTTGAAGTGGTCTACCAGAAAATGGTACATTTCCCTATAGCAATTGGTAATGTATACACTTAGGAAGTTGTCTCCGTAGTCCAGTGCGCGGGCAATGCCCGAACCTATAGCGTAAATATTTTTAAGTACGGCCGCCAGTTGCACACCCCAAATATCATGGTTGGTAGTGGTGTTGGTATAGCTGTTATTGAAAATGCCCGCAATGGAAGCAGCCAGCGAGTCGTTGAGACCCGAAAAAGTAAGGTAAGAAAGGCGTTCTTCGGCAACTTCCTCTGCATGGCAAGGGCCTGTAATGGCCATATAGCTGTGTTGCGGAAACTGGTGGTGTGCCTCCAGATAGTCGTTGAGCAACATATTGCAGTCGGGCAGTATGCCCTTGATAGCAGAAATTATGATCTTGTCTTTCCAGAGTTCCTTGTCCGCAGATTCTATTACTTTTTGCACGTATGCCGACGGTACAGCAACAATTACGGTATCGCACGCCTCAAGCACCTCTGCCAGGTTGCTTGTAGGCAATATGGTTCCTGGTAGGAAACGTACGGAAGTCAGGTAGTGCGGATTGTGCCCGCGGCGCGCCAGACTGGTTACCGCATCCTGGTTGCGTACCCACCAGTGAATACAATTGCCATTGTCGGTGAGTATTTTAGCTATTGCTGTTCCCCAACTACCATTTCCTATTATACCTATGTTTCTGCCTGTTTCTATGTCCATTTCGGATATTATTTACGAACACCTGCTTTTGGGGCGGGTGTAGTCGGCTCAAAAGTAGTGTTTTCGCCGGTAGAATGTTAACGTATTAAACTGATGGGGAATGTGAATTGGTGAATTCAAAACCCCAAATTCAGGGATTTCAAGCCGCCAGGAATTTTTTTAATAACAATTTACCCAAAAAAATGCAGATATTGTAACCTCGATATAAAAGGTGGCGTCTTAGGTTGTATAAAAGATAGCAATCACAAATTCGTCACACTTTAAAAAACAGAAATATGCTAGGAGATTTGATACCCATGGTGGTATGTACCGGAATGTTTGCCATGATTTTTGGCATTGTTTACATCAAGAGCCGTGAAAACATGGCGCTTATTGAAAAAGGGATTAACCCACGACAAACGCGCTACCGCCCCCGCCCGTTTGTAAACCTGAAGTGGGGTTTGTTACTGGTGGGATGCGGTCTGGGCTTACTGTCGGCATTTATTATCGATTCTATGATGCCCGACCATTCCAAGACGAAGCACGTAAAAGAAAAGAAAGTGGTTATAAGTGGTACACATGGCGATACAACCCGGATAACCATAGATTCTCCTGCAATGAAGCCTGGTAAACAAACGATCGTAGTAAAATATGGTAATGCTAAAAAGGAAATCGGGCAGGTAAATGATAACCTTGAAAGACTGGAAGATCAAGACTGCGATACGAACAGTCAGGACGCTTCTGGCACAACCGTTGTGAACAACAATTTTGGAGTAAACGTGGGTAGTGGTGATGAAAACGACAATTCTGCCTTGTACCTGGCATTGATCGCAGTTGGTGGTGGTCTGGGATTGTTCTTCTCTTATAGGATCGAAAAAAGGGAATGGCTGGACAAAATCGACAAAATAGAGCAATACAACACCGAATCATAGTATAATTAATATTTATTTGAATCAGCCGCCTGACACATTTGGGCGGCTGATTTATTTTTGTTAAAATTGGAACCTGGTATCAGAATTTAATCCGGCAAAATAGGGTGGATGGGCTACCTTTGCGGCACCTATGAAGCGGGGTAGCACGCAGCCTGCTACATGCATCAGACCAATTTCATGCAAAAAAATATTATCTGGTCTTTAGTTTTTCTGTTTTGTTCGTCGTTTGTGTCGGCGCAAACTGTATTTCATTCACTTGAGGATGTATGGAAGTATGCCGATGACCACAATATCACGCTTCGGGTAGCGGGGTATGATTATCAGAAAGCCGTATATGCGCAGCGCGCAGCGGCCGGAAGTCTGCTGCCTCAGATCAATGCAACCGGATCTGCTACAGACAACACCGCACTGCAAACCACACTTATACCTGCAGAGATGTTCGGGGGGCCGGCAGGCCAATACAAGCCAGTGCAATTCGGGCAAAAGTATATTTACAATGGTGGTTATACTGCTCAACTGGATATACTGAATCTGCAAAACTGGCTGAATGCGAAGATAGCGCGTCAAAATGCTATTGCCAGTAAGGATTCGGCAGCCAACTTCAGGCGCAACGTGTACCAGCAATTGGCCAGCCAATATTATAGTTATCTCCTGATGAAAGAAGCAGCCGCCCTGGCCGGAAGGAGTATGCTCATTTCTGATTCTGTAAATCAGTCTATGGCCAGAAAGTTCAGTGAAGGGCTGGTAAGCAAGCCCAATGCCGATGTAGCGAGCATAAATTTTGAGCGTGCCCGGCAAAGTTTCATCACGTCGCAATACCAGTTGTTAACTGCCGGCAATAATCTGAAACTGTTGCTGGATATGGAAGTAAGTGATTCGGTAAGAATAGACGACGATTGGAACAACGGTATGGTGCGCAGCTTGCAGGATCAACCATTCGCAGACGATCCGGGGCTTAGGCTTGCTGCAGACCAGGTTCAAACAGGTATGTTGCAGCAACGCCTGGCGGGCAGCTCTTTTTTTCCGGTAGTGAGCGTGTTGTATAGCAACACCACACAGCAGAACGATAATAAATTCGAGCCATTCAGCAAGGGTCCGGAGTGGTTTCCTGCAAGGTATTGGAGCCTGAAGGCCTCGTGGCAGTTGTTTAACGGCGGTTCCCGGTATTACGGGCTTAAAAAAGCCCGCATAACCACACTGGAAAAACAAATGTGGCTCGAGAACTCACGGAAACAGACTGCCACTAACGATGCCAATCTGAAACTGGCAGCGGCAAAAGCCGGAGAACTGGTCATGAGCACAAAAAAAGTCATGGATCTGGCATACGACAATTACGAACATATTACTAACCGGTACGCCGAAGGCATAAATACACAGGATGACCGGTTGAGCGCCTTCTCAGACTATATCACTTACCAAAACCAGTATCTCAACAACCTGTCTGATCTGCTGGTGCAGATGTACCTTATTAAATTACGCCAAATGGATTTTAAATGATAGGACAAAAGTATTTGGTCCCGGTTACAATGGCGGCTCTGGCCGGGGCAGTCTTGTTTTCCTGCAAGCCACGGTACGAAGAGGTGGCCCCCAAGACCGGACCTGTAACCGAAGCAGTTTTTGCATCGGGTAGTATAGATCCAAAGGATGCCTACATGGTTACCAGCTTGTCAGACGGGTTTATTGTAAAAAGCCTGGTCACTGAAAACGACCTTGTAAAGGACAGACAGATCTTGTTTGTGCTGGACAACAGGCAACAACACACTCAGGTTAACATTGCCCAGACCAACATGAAATTCGCCCGTATCGGTGCCGAGCATGACGCGCCGGCGCTGATGCAACTGAAAAACCAGATAGATGCGGCGCTGGTAAAGTACCAGACCGACTCTGTGACCTGCGAACGCTACTCAAGGCTTTATGCCACCCAGTCTGTATCGCGTCAGGAGCTGGACAATGCACTCCTTAATGTAAAATCTTCAAAAAGCAACTTGCTTGCAGCGAAAGAGAACTATCGCAATTTGAAGGACAAAGCGCAGCAAGATCTGGAAAACAGCAGGGATATGTTTGCCAATGCTGTGGAAGGCAATGAATATTATAACCTGCTAGCTACGGGAAGGGGTAAAGTGTATCAGATTTTTAAAAAGCAAGGCGATCTGGTACGCAGGGGTGAGCAAGTGGCGCAATTGGGAAACCCGGATTCCATCGTGATCAACCTGGATGTGGATGAAGGAACCATAGCCAAGGTAAAACCGGGACTGGAGGCGCTGATCGAGCTGAACTCTGAAAAAAATAAGTCCTACCATGCCACCGTGACCAGGATTTATCCGCATTTTAACGAAAGCAGCCAAAGCTATAAGGTGGAGGCGCGGTTTACCGAGCCGGTCGCGGGTCTGATCGCCGGGACACAGTTGCAGGCAAATATCATTACAGCACGCAAGGAAAATACATTGTTGATACCACATAACTGTTTGTTGGGCGACAATAAAGTGATCCGGATAACAGATAGCAAGCTGGACACCGTGAAAGTGGAAACCGGGATCGTATCCGACGACTGGATAGAAGTGCTGTCCGGATTGACGGCCAGTGACCGGATCATTAAGCCCAAATAAGCTGGTTGTAAACAATGAAGCTCAATGTAAATTCCGATATAGCGTTTACTTACTTGTGGTCACGCAAGAAGCAGACCATCATTGCCGCAGCTGGTGTGATGTTCGGGATATCCATGTACATTTTCATGCAATCACTCATGAAGGGCACGAACGACTATTTCGAAAAGAACTCTTTCAGCAATACAGCCCATATCCGTATCTATAACGAGAACAAGGTTGCCGATACCCATTTGCTTGATTCCAGCTTCAAAGACAAATCCACCAAAATACTGGTCAACCCCAAACAAGTACAGCAATCGCTGGGGCTTACCAATCCGTTCGGGCTCATTCATTCTATCTGGAAAGACCCTCAGGTGGCTGCGGTAACGCCTCAGGTGTCTGCAACGGTGCTCTATACCAGCGGCAGTGTACGGCTGAATGGGAATATGGTAGGCGTGAATATAGTGGAAGAAGATAAGATGTTTGATGTGAAGGGGAATATGGTGAAGGGTGACTTCCGGGATCTGAACAGAGTGAACAACGGGATTCTGATCGGAAAGGGAATAGCCGACAAACTGAGCCTGCATGTGGGCGACAACATTACGGTCACTGCCGGCGCTACACCCCGCATCATGCGCGTGGTGGGTATTTTCGCAACCACGGTAGTGCAGGTAGACAATACTAAGTCTTACGTGAACATAAGCCAGGCGCAGAACCTGGTGGGCAAGGACCGCAGCTATGTAACCGACATAAAAGTGAATCTGCATGACTACAACAATGCTCCGGTCAAGGCGCGGGAACTGGAAAAAATGACGGGCTATAAGGCCGAAGACTGGGTGCAGGCCAACGAGCAACTAAAAGCTGCATTTAAGATTCGGGCGGTCATACTGAATTCGGTGATCGGTGTGATATTGCTGGTAGCTGGGTTTGGTATCTACAATATACTGAACATGACTATTTACGAGAAAATTAAGGAAATAGCCATTCTCAAGGCAACCGGATTCTCGGGCGGGGCAGTAATAAGCATCTTCCTGCAACAAGCCATTTATATTGGTTTGATCGGTGCGGTTATAGGCCTGATTCTGGGTTTCAACCTTACACTGGCGGTTTCCAAAATTTATATCGGGGCGGGAAACCTCAAGTATCTGCCGATGTCGTTTTACTGGCCGCATTATGTGCAGGGTGTGGTCTTTGGCATTATCACAACCGTGGCAGCAGGTTATTTCCCGGCCAAGAAAGCATCAAAAGTAGACCCTGTAACCATTATAAGAGGATGACGAAGCCCATTGCCTTACAGTCAGAAAAACTGACGAAGTACTTCTACGATCCGGTAAAAATGCCGGTGCTTCGGGATATAACTATGGAAGTACACAAGGGCGAATTCGTTTCTATAGTCGGCAAGTCTGGTTGCGGCAAGTCTACTTTGCTTTATGTATTGTCTACTATGGACCGGGACTACGAGGGTACACTCACTATCAATGGCACCAAAGTAACCGGCCTGGATGTAAACGAACTGGCGAAAATCAGGAATTCGTCCATTGGGTTCGTGTTCCAGTTTCACTATCTGCTTCCCGATTTTTCATGTCTCAAAAATGTAATGATCCCCGGCTTGCGTCTGGGCAAGTACTCCTATAAAGAGGTGGAAGACCGTGCCTACCAGAAACTCAAAATGTTCGGAGTGGAAGATCAGGCGCTCAAAATGGCCAGCAAGTTGTCGGGCGGGCAGCAGCAGCGAGTGGCTATCGCCAGGGCACTTATCAACGATCCCGCTATCATAATGGGCGACGAGCCTACCGGCAATCTGGACTCTAAGAATACGGGCATCGTGTTCGACCTTTTTCAGCAGTTGTCGCGGGAGTTTGGGCAAACCCTGATCACCGTGACGCATGATGAAGATTTTGCCCGCCGTAGTGACCGTATCATAGAAATGGCTGATGGCGAAATAAAGGATCACGGCCATTAGTATTCGGATACCTCAATATTTAAGATAAATTTAGTAACTGTTTCACACAGTCAGTGGTGGGTATTTGTTAGTTTGCAGTCAAATATTTCTTCCATTTCAGCGTTATAACCTGGTCAACTTTTATTAATTTAAATACAACTCATGCGCAGATCCATTCATGCACTCACACTATTCAGCGTTTCGGCAGTTTTCCTCGTATCGTGCCTGGTACCCAAAAAGAAATTCGACGAGCAGGCTCTGAAAGCCCGCAATGCGGAAGCAGAGAACTCCCGCCTTAAAAAACAGGTGCTCGACCAGCAGGGTGTAATAGACAAGGTCACCGGCGCCAACAAAGACCTGAGTGCCAAAGTAGAGGAGCTGAACAGGCAGGTGATTGATCTGAAAGGGCAGGTTGCCCGGTTGGAAGATCAGGTATCGCGCCAAAGCGACAGTATAGATGTGTACAAGGCTACGATTAAGACGCTTTCCGGCAAACTCAATCACCTGACCGGCAAGGTATCCGAACTTGGAAATGAAAACGACGATGCACTCAAGCAACTGAGCCAGAGCAAATCGTTGTTGGCAGAACAGAAGCGCAAACTGGAGCAGTTGCAGGCACTGATAGATGCACAGCAGAAGGCTACAGAGGCGCTTCGTAAAAAAATAGCCGATGCCCTTTCCGGCTTCAACAGCAGCGAACTTACGGTGACCCGCCGCAATGGCAAGGTGTATATTTCCATGCAGGAAAGCCTGCTGTTCCCGTCGGGAAGTGCCGTGGTGAATCCAAAGGGTAAGGAGGCATTGTCCAAGGTTGCAAAGGTGCTCAATGCCAGCAAAGACATCAACATCAATATCGAAGGGCACACCGACAGTCTGCCTATTCATAACAAGATCTACGCCGACAACTGGGCACTTTCTACCGCCAGGGCAACCTCTATTGCCCATGTACTGATAGATGAATATGAGGTTGGCCCGGCCAAGCTAACAGCAAGTGGCCGCAGTGAATACGATCCGGTAGCCCCTAACACCACACCCGAAGGCCGCGGCAAAAACCGCCGCACCGAGATCATCCTCGAACCCAAACTGGATGAACTAACGGATTTGATAAATGGAGGTAAGTAATTGATAATGAAATTATTAATAGAAAGCGGCACAAAGGGCCGCTTTCTTATTTTGAATATTATTTTATATATCCTAGAGGTAGTCTCCCGAAAGGGAGACTACCCGGTAAGGCGCTCAAAATAGTCGGGACAATCCTGCCCACAATTATCCCCCCATCAATTTCCTAATCAATACCATCTGCCCAAGGTGGTAGTAGCAATGTTCTATCATGCCGTTGATATTGCGTTGGTAGTCGCCGTATTTTTCCTGTATAAAGGGTGCTGACAGTTGGGTTGGGGGCATTTGCGCTACGGCTTGGGTGAATCCTTCCGCATTACGGATCAATTCGTTCCGTAGATTGTGCCATTCTGTTTCGGAGCCAACCAGTGGGCAGTCAAAACTATACTTATCATGAATATCGAGTGTTCCGGTTTGGAAGGCACGCAGGATACCTGACAGGTAGTAGTTGATGTGCCAGGTGAGTTCGGCAATAGTATGGAGGCCTGCGATCCTGGTGGTTGCCTGAGGGTGGGTAATGTGGAGCAATTGCTCCTTCAGATTGGTGTTGGCCACCCAATGGCCATCGAGCAGCACTTCCTGCAACCGGGCAGCGAGGGCCTTATTTTGTGAAATAGTGGACATTTTTAAAATAACATTACTAGATTTGAAAATGCTTTTATGCTGGTTAGTTCAATTTGTTCCATGAACCCGAAACACAAAAAATTCCGTTTGCTTTATTTACTGGTTGTTACTGTTTTTGCAGCGGGCATCTTGCTTCCTCCAACCACGGGCTACGGCAGTAAACACAAAAAAAGCAAGAACAAAAATACGAATCCCGATGGGAACTGGCACCATGCCAGGCCCTGGGTGCCGACAGCGGAATCTGACGTCTTGTTCAAAAAGCGGGTGTGGCGGGAAATAGATATCCGCGAACGGCAAAATGCTGATCTTCGCAGCGATTCAATTCCTTTTTTTGCGCTGTTGAATGGGGCTATTGAAGCCGGAAATATCGTCGCCTACAAACCAGAAAATGACAGTCTGGGTGGTCCGTTTTCGATACCGGAATTCCGGGCAATGAATTTTGAGCGATATAAAAATGAAGTAAAGAAATTTCAGGTAAGAGAGGATTGGATTTTTGACAAGAAACAAGGGCTGATGCTCGTGCATATTTTTTGGATCGCCCCATCTATAGCGCGGGATAGCACCATTAAACCATTGTTTTGGGTAAACTATCCGGGATGCAGTGATTTTTTTGCGCACAATACGGCAGCCCGCACGCCGGTGGACAGTTTCAGCTGGTATGACTATTTTGAATCACGGATTTTTGCAAGTAAAATCATTGCTGTGGGTGTGCGTGGTACAGACTCTTTTTCATTGGACCATGATACCTGGGTGTATTGACACGACCCGATGTTTGTACCGTCCTGCCTGTGTTTTGTCACAGGCATTCAGTATAAATAGACAAGAATCCGGCAGAGACTGTATCTGGATGAAATAAAAATAAATTACAGAAATTTGTATTGCAAACCGGTTATTCAAATTATAAGCACACTACTATGTTTTTTGTGTTCCCGCCGATAGATACCATAGCCGTTCATGGTAAGATCGTAGTTCATCGTAAGCCGGATGAAGCTTTTGCATTTGTGAGCGACATGCACAACGATACGGCCTGGCGCAAGGAAGTAATACCAATTAGACATTAAAAATGTGCATTGTAGTTGTTTACATAATATTCAAAGGCTGTTATTGATATTATTGTTTCATTTTTGAGCTCGATGATTAGTTCTGATAATCGAGAAGAGAGGTCATCGAGTGTTTTGAAAATT
>CAIYJV010000106.1 GCA_903926605.1 uncultured Bacteroidota bacterium | reverse complement strand
GCCGCAGAAAACGAAGTGGTGAATTTCGACTTCGAAGTGCTTATTACCCAGGCAATGGACCTGTTGAAAGAAAAATATGAAAATCTGCCCGATCAGGCTGAAAACATCTCTATTGAAAAAGATGCCAGCTTCGACGCTGAAATGTATTTGCTGAAGGGTGAATTCGGAAACGTTTCTGAATCGCTGCGCGAACGCATTTTCGAAGTCGCAAAACTGGAATTTCACATCGAAAATATGACAGGCACCGGGTACGGACGTGCGTTGCTGCCATTCCCCGCAGATTGTATCCGTTCCGAAATTCTCTGCCACGCTTTTGGCGCACACGCAGTATTTCCCGAAACAAGAACGGTACTGGACATTGGCGGACAGGATACCAAGGCCATACAAGTAGACAAATACGGCCTTGTAACCAGTTTCCAGATGAACGACCGATGCGCCGCAGGTTGCGGACGCTACCTTGGTTATATAGCTGACGAAATGAGTATTTCGCTCAATGAGTTGGGGCCATTGGCAATGCAGGCAGAAAAAGAAGTAACCATCTGCTCCACCTGTACGGTATTTGCCGGCGCAGAGCTTCGCGAACTGACCAATATGGGTGAAAAGCGTCCCGATATCCTGGGCGGTCTTCATAAGGCTATCATTATGCGTGCGATGTCGCTGATCGCGAGGTCTGGCGGGGTACATAACGAGTTCACCTTCACGGGTGGTGTAGCCCGTAACCAAGCTGTAATCAAGTACCTCACCATTTTGGTGAAGGCAAACTATGGCGAAAACATCAAGATAAACATCCATACGGACTCAATTTTTATGGGTGCGCTGGGCGGCGCAATGTTCGCCCGGAGGAACATAAAAATTGACCTCCCCACAGACAAAAAAGTAACCGCATAATATTTCAAACTAATTTTTTATTGTAAAAAGATAGACTATGTCCAAGAAAGTGTTCACCATGGGAATTGATGTCGGCAGCAACTTCATCAAGCTGGTATTGATGGATTACTCCGACAATCCTCAACTGATTGACAAGCATACTGAGAAAATCCGTAAGCGCAACCCTACACAGGTAGCTGACGAGATGGTACAGATAATGCTGGACAAGCATAACCTGAAATATGAAGACATAGCCTACCTGGCTTCGACAGGAGAAGGCGACCTCGTGAAACGCAAACGCGGCCACTTCTATGGTATGACCACCCATGCACGCGGAGCCAACTACTTCTTTCAGGAAGCCCGTACTGTGGTAGACCTCGGTGCGCTTTATGTACGCTGCATCCGCATAAACGAAGGCGCAAGAGTGGAGGACTACAAAATGACCGGCCAATGCGCTTCCGGTTCAGGACAGTTCCTCGAAAACATTTCCCGTTACCTTGGCCTCAGTATTGAAGAAGTAGGGGAAGTTTCTTTGCAGTCTAGCAATCCTGAAATCTCCTCTGGTATCTGCGCAGTGCTTGCGGAAACCGATGTGATCAACATGGTTTCCCGCGGCATACGTACTCCCGACATCATAAAGGGTATTCACCTTTCCATTGCGTCGAGGGTGATCAAACTGCTGGGTTCACTTAAGGCTGAATCTCCCATTATCCTTACCGGTGGTATGGCTCTGAACAAGGGTATGATTCAGGCAATAGACGAAACACTGAAAGAAAGCAGCAAACGGTTCACTATTCTGGCGCACCCCGACTCGATCTATGCCGGTGCTATCGGTGCTGCCCTGTGGGGTGGTTTCCGTGACCTTAAACTGAAAGAGAAAAAAGCGGTGCTCGCATAACTCCAGAATCGAAACATTTACAATGTCACAGACTAATTACACAGACCTGGACTACCTTTTCAAACCAAGGTCAATTGCCATAATCGGGGCTTCACAAAAAGATCTTTCGATCGGAAACGTGATTATTAAAAACCTGGTTCATTATGGATATACAGGTAAAATATACCCGATCAATCCAAAAATGGATGAGATACGCGGCATAAAGGCCTACCCAAACATATTCGAAATAGAAGGCGACATAGACCTTGCGCACGTCATCATCCCTGCCCCGGCAGTACCACAGACTATTGAAGATTGTGGTAAAAAAGGAATCAAGGCGGTAATCATTAATTCCGCCGGTTTCAGCGAAATGGGCGAAGAGGGTCGTGCTTTGCAGGAAGCCTTTCTGGCCAATGCCCGCAAGTATGGGATCAGGATATTTGGCCCGAACTGCCAGGGTATCATCAATACAGACCCGAAGTTCCGGGCTTACTGCGATTTTACATTTACTTTCCCAAAACCGGGTGGTATTTCGGTGGTGGCGTTGAGTGGCGGCGTTGGTGCCTTTATCATGCAAAGTCTGTTCGACCTGAACATCGGAATGCGGTATTATGCGTCAAACGGAAACGCCTGTGATGTATCCATCCCGGATGTGATACGCTATTACGGCAATGATGACCAGACTAAAGCGATCATTCTTTACACCGAGGGATTGTCTGACCCGCTTGAATTTATGGAGGTAGCAAGAGAGGTGACAAAAAAGAAGCCCATTCTTGCTATGAAAGCCGGAAGGACCGAAGCCGGTGCGAAAGCCGCTGCTTCACACACTGGCGCACTTGCAGGCGTGGACATTTCCACCGAACTGATATTTGAAAAAACCGGCATTCTCGCCTTCAACAACGAAGAAGAACTATGCCAGGCTGCAATGGCTTTTTCCACGCAACCTATACCCATGGGCAACCGTGTGGGCGTTATTACCAACACAGGCGGTCCTGCAGTAATAGCTACCGACGAACTGGTAAACAGCGGTCTGCAGCTTCCACCGTTGTCTGAAAAAGCCAAAGAAATACTACGCCAGACCCAACTGCCAGAAGCCACCATTGGCAACCCGATAGATGTGGTTGCTACCGGCGGTGGCCCCCACTACCGAAGTGCGCTGGACGTGTTGATGGATGACGAGAATATAGACTCCATATTCGTAAACTTCGTCACTGCGCCCTTCACGGATACAGACGCTGTTGCAAAAAACATTGTGGAAGTGAACCAGTTGGGCAAAAAGCCAATTGTGTGCAACTTCATGACCAATATGAGCATGGAGCGGTTCCAGGAGACTGCCCGCATACTGAACGAAGGCGGTGTACCCTGCTACAGCTTCCCCACTACTGCGGCCAAGGCTCTTGGTGCATTGTACCGCTACGGACAGCTGCGCCAACGCAACATTGGCACACCAAAACAGTACGATCCGATAGACAGAACTAAAGTTGCTGCCATCATTGATGCCGGGCTGAAGGAAAATCTGGATTACCTGCCCGCTGGAAGTGTCTATACCATCTTCGAAACATACGGAATTCCCGTGGCAGGATGGCGCATTGTAAAAAATGTGGAAGATGCGTGCAAAGCTGCAAGAGTGATAGGTTTCCCTGTGGTTGTAAAGGCAGAATCTGCAGAAATAGTACACAAAAGCGACAAAGGTGGCGTATCCATAAACCTTAAAAACGAAGACGATGTAATCAGGGCTATCGAAAAAATGCAGCATGCATTCGGTATCTCCGGTCTCAAGTTTCTGGTTCAGAAGTTCATGCCCGGTGGCAAAGAATTGATAGCCGGCGTAAGTACCAAAAAGGGTCTGGGACACATGGTCATGTTTGGCATGGGCGGCATCTATGTGGAAGTGCTGAAGGATGTGGTGTTTAAACTCACACCAGTCACAGATGTAGAATCCAGAGAAATGCTCTCGGCCATAAAATCGGCCAAAATACTGGACGGCGTGCGAGGAGAAAAAGGAATAGACAAGGATGGTGTGGCCGACATATTGCAGCGTGTATCGGCTATGGTAACCGACTTTCCGGCCATACTGGAGATGGACATGAACCCCATAATGGCTTTTGAAAACAACGTATTTGTTGTAGACGGAAGGATTAAGATCGGCAACTAATTTTTATAAACGGACTTAAGGCTAATATATCTATGATCAAAATAGAATCAGCGAAAAAGCTAAAGGAAATAATGGGGAACTACTTCCTCAACATGAAAGACCAGACTAAACAATATGCCTGGTGTACCAGCGTAGGCCCGGCAGAATTGCTTCGGTCTTTCGGTTTCGAAGTGCACTTCCCGGAAAACCACGGTGCTTTGCTGGGTTCTTCGCGCACTGCAGGTGACTACATACCGGAATCGGCAAAACTGGGATACTCAAATGATATTTGCTCCTATCTCACAGCCGACATCGGATCGTTCCTGAAAAAAGAAACTCCCCTTACGAAGCATTACGGACTGGACGGACCACCCAAGCCCAGTATTATTGTATACAACACTAACCAGTGTCGCGAGGTGCAGGATTGGTTCAACTATTTTGGCAAGGAACTCAATTGCCCGGTTTTCGGCATCACCCCACCCCGCCATTTGGATGAAGTAGGTCCGGAAGAAATTCAGGACGTAGCCACCCAATTTAAGAATCTGGTACCACTTTGTGAACAAGTGAGCGGCAAAAAATTTGATATTGACCGTTTCAGGGAAACACTCCGGTTGAGCAAAGAAGCCACCGACCTTTGGAAAGAAGTGCTCTGGACCGCAACAGCGGTGCCGGCTCCAATCACCTTTTTCGACGCAACCATTCACATGGGGCCTATCGTGGTGCTTAGGGGTACGCAAATAGCCAAAGACTATTACAAATTACTGCTGGCAGAACTGCAGGGCTATGTGGCACAGGGTATCGGTTACCTTGAACACGAGAAAAGCCGTATCTACTGGGATGGCATGCCTATTTGGGGGAAACTCCGTTCGCACTCCGATCTCTTTATCGCCAATAATGCAGCGGTAGTGGCATCTACCTACTGCAACAGTTGGGTGTTTGACGCCTTCGACGAGAAAATCCCATTTGAATCATCCGCAAAAGCCTACACCGAGATTTTCATAAACCGTAGCGAAAGTGCAAAGGAAAAAATCCTGACCCGCCTGGTTCACGATTTCAAAATAGACGGTATTGTTTTCCACGATGCAAAGACCTGCGCCAACAACTCTAACTCACGTTTTGGAATGCCGCAAAGGCTGCGGGAGTCATTGGGAATTCCGACTCTGGTGATCGAAGGCGACTTGTGCGACCTCCGTTTTTACTCAGAAGGGCAGAGCATTACCAAGATCGAAACATTCATTGAACAAATAGACAGCGCTAAAGTGTGTTAAAAATGTAATTTCTAATGGCGGCATTCTCGATTTTTAAAGAAAACGTGTACCCTCTTGCCGATGGCAGGATCGCAGATGTCACCTTGCTGAACGCAGAACTGGCGAAAATCTGCCATTATGTGAAATACGCTTCGTTCTTTCTGAAAGACGACAAACGGGTAATTGCTGTCATATTTCCGGACCATACAACGCTGGAAAAACCAGATTATGTAAAGACACCTGAAGACGGCTGTTTTTGCCCGAGAAACCTGAAAGAACTGGGCAAGTGCCTCTGTGGCTGTACGGCCACCGTAAATCTGCACCTGCCATTCGGCTATGCCCGGATAGAAAAAGCACTGATCATAATGAGTACCCTTTCGCAGGAAGACGGTACACTAACTGCCGAAGGGATTCCTAACCCGGAGCAGATCCTGAAAAAATACGAAAACCACTTACAAAACCTCTACGGAAAATCACTCCCTGTGACCGAAGAGGTTTTTGTAATGAATTTTAATGACTAAGCGATTCCAAATAAAAGACAACCAATACAAGGTTAATAAAAGAGGCTTCTGATGAGCAACGAAACACAGAAAATTAAGGTTGGCGTTATCGGGCTGGGCCCCGTGGGTATGATATTGGCGGTAAAGCTGGCGCAGGCCGGTTGCGAGGTGGCCATTTGCGACAAGGATGAGTACAAGCTGAAGTCCATACGGGAAGAGGGAATCGTTTTGCAGAATATGTTTGACTCGGTTACCCGATTTGACAAGGTTTTCAATTCGGTAACCGATATGGCGCCACTGGATCTGGACTATCTTGTTTTTTCCATGAAGTCGTACCAGACTCCCATCGTTGCCCGGGAAGCCGAACTGCTGAAGAGCGAGAAACTGACCGTAATAGCTGCCCAGAATGGTATTGACGTGGAAGAACTTCTGTTTCCCGTGTTTGGCGAATCGCATACACTGCGGCTCATCATAAATTATGCCGGCAACACCACCTCGGCCAATACGGTGCGGGTTTCATTTTTCACGCCCCCA
The DNA here is from genome assembly GCA_903926605.1 of uncultured Bacteroidota bacterium. GTDB lineage: Bacteria > Bacteroidota > Bacteroidia > Chitinophagales > Chitinophagaceae > CAIYTT01. The sequence goes on along the minus strand of CAIYJV010000106.1, from coordinate 7,678 downwards.
AATTATCTGGGTTCCGTGGACGACAACCGCACGGAACAAGGTCAAAGACTGGCGGCAGCATTGAATGCCATAGAATTTACAACAACCTATGTGGATTCTTTCGAATTGGCGAAACGTGCCTGGGAAAAAACCATCCTGAATGCATCCCTGAGTCCGCTTTGCGGTGTGGGCCGAATGACGATGGCCGAGGCAATTGCCGACCCTGACACCACAGAGCTCATAGAACAAATTATTTCGGAAGGAATAGAAGTGGCAGAAAAGGAGAAAATCCGGTTTCCCGACGACTTCATGCGCAAATGTATGCGCTACCTGAAAAAAGGTGGCGACCACTTCCCTTCTCTGGCCATAGACATCATCAACAACCGCCAGACCGAAATAGACTACTTCAACGGCAAGATTGTAGAGTATGGCAAAAAACACTATGTAAAAACTTCGCTCAACCTGGCCTTCACAAACATGGTAAAGGCGATGACCAATAAAAACGTCATGGCCCGCATGCCCGGCGTTACGGGTGAAGTAAACAAAAAGGTTATTACCAAAGGACTTATCAATAAAGAGGTGTCTGCACTTTTTTATAAAACTACGGAATGCTTTTTGGGCATAGACCTTGGATCCGCATATACCAAATTTACCGTCATTGACGAAAAAGGTACACCCGTATTCCGCTATTTGCTGGAGACCCTCAACAAGGACCGCCAGGCTATGAAAGTGGTATTGCAAGCCATACACGGCACATTCAATATCAAGTATAGCTGTGCAACCGGTTATGGTCGAAAACACTTTACAGATACCGATATTATTAAAACAGAAATAAACTGTGCCGCCGCCGGAGTTTCTCAGTATTTCGCTGGTGCAAAAAATATTATTGACATTGGCGGCGAAGACATCAAGGTGATTCAGTGCAACGCTGACGACCATGTGGGCAACTTTTACATGAACGACAAATGCGCAGCAGGCACGGGTGCTTTCCTGTCAGAGATCGCTGAACGTGCAGGCATAAACGACGCAGACATGAGCGGACTGGCTGCACACTCAGAATACGACAAAGAACTGAACAGCTTCTGTACCGTATTTGCCAAGACCGAAATTATGAACTGGGTATTTGATGGAATGCCCGTACGCGACATAGCCCGCGGCATCTATATCTCGATAGCCAACAAGGTCGCCAAAATGAAAATGGGTCATGGACTCCCGATTTATCTGATCGGCGGCGTCATAGCCTACCACCCCTACCTGAACAAAATATTGTCCGACAAATTTGGTCGCGACATAAAAACAGTAGAGCATCCCCAGTACGTAGTTTCTATGGGTGCAGCTTCCATTGCACACCATGCATGGATCGCTCTCGAAAACGAACAAAAAACCGCCGAGAAAACAACGGCTACTCAAATCTAAATCGCTCAAATTCATTCAAATGAAATCATATCACGACAAACAAAAAGGTTTTGGAATAATCTACGACGACATATTTTTTGTAAACGGAGCACGTACGGCTTTCGGAAAATTGTGCGGATCTCTGGCTCCCGTGAGCCCCACCGATCTGGCCATATTTGCTTCCCGCGCGGCCATTGAAAAATCGGGCATTAAACCAGAGGACGTAGACCAGGTAATGGCAGCCAATATTGGCCAAAGCTCTTACGACGCTTACTTCATGCCACGCCACGTAGGCCTTTACGCCGGAATTCCGCAGGGAGTACCTGCTGTAATGTTGCAGCGAATTTGCGGGTCGGGATTTGAAACCATTACCGCAGGTGCCGACCAGATCACACTCGGGAAGGCCGATGTGGCAATGTGCGCGGGTGCTGAAAATATGTCGCTCGCACCGACCGTGAGCTATGGCAACCGTATGGGCTATGCACTGGGTAGGATTGAGTTTCGCGATTTCCTTTGGGAAGCGTTGAATGATACCGCTGCGGTACCCATGGGATGCACCGCGGAAAACGTAGCCAGCCGGCTAAAGATATCCCGCCAGGACGCCGACGTTTTTGGTAAACTCTCCATAGACCGTGCAATAGCCGCTATTGAAAGAGGTTATCTGAAAGACGAGATCGTACCCCTCAATTCTACCGTTTTTGAAGCAGAAGGGCTCAAACCAAGGAAGGTGAATCTGCCACGCAAAGTTGTGAACTTCATTACCGACGAAAACATACGTGCTTCATCATTGGAAGACATGGGTAAACTCTCCACGACTTTCCAAAAAGACGGGGTGCAAACAGCCGCCAATTCCAGTGGCATAGTGGACGGTGGCGCAGCTGCGATCATAGCCCGCAAATCATTCCTCGACACCCGCGGCCTGAAACCGCTTTCCCGCGTAGTTGCATCCGCCACGAGCGCACTAGACCCCAGTGTAATGGGTCTGGGTCCGGTACCCGCCATCAGACTGTTATTGGAAATGACCGGTTTGAAAATTGACGACATCGGATTGATTGAGATCAACGAAGCATTTGCAGCACAGTTTATCGGTTGCGAACGCGAACTGGGCCTTAACCGGGACATTTGCAATGTGAATGGTGGCGCAATAGCTTACGGCCATCCACTGGCAGCTACCGGCCTCAGACTGTCACTCACGCTATCTCGCGAAATGAACCTGCGCGGCGTAAAATATGGCATAGCCTCCGCATGCATAGGTGGCGGACAAGGCAATGCGATACTATTTGAAAACACCAATCTGTAAACAATAATTTTATGAAGATCTACAAGTGGCAAATGACCGAACTGAACAAGGAATTCACCCTTGTAAGTGAGGAAGCCCCTGAATTAGCCGCAGGCGAGGCCCTGGTAAAGGTGGCCGGTTGCGGTGTATGTCATACAGACATCAGTTTCTGGCATCACGGCGTACAAACCAAGCACGCACTTCCACTTACCCTGGGACACGAGATCAGCGGTACTGTGGTTGCCGGTCCAGCCGAATGGATGGGCAGGAACGTGATCATACCCGCGGTACTTCCCTGCGGCGAATGCGAGCTATGCAAACGTGGCAGAAGCAATATTTGCCGCAACCAGCTTATGCCTGGCAACGACTTCGATGGCGGCTTTGCATCGCACATCAAAGTGCCGGCCCGCTACCTCTGCCCCATTCCGGACAAGGTGCTGGAGACCTATTCGCTGGAACAACTCTCGATCATTGCAGATGCCGTATCCACCCCTTACCAGGTAATGAAGAAAGCCGAGATAGAACCTGGAGACCTTGCCATCATAATCGGCGTAGGCGGCGTTGGTATTTATGGCGCGCAAATAGCCAAAATACTAGGTGCTAAGGTGATAGCGCTTGATGTAAACGATGAAAAACTGGCGCTTGCCAAACAAAACGGAATTGATGCCACACTCAACATTAAAGGCCTTGATATCAAAGCCATAAAAGACGGTGTAAAAACGCTTGTAAAGGAACTTAAAGCATCGCCTTTCTGCTGGAAAATATTTGAAATGTCCGGAACCAAGCCAGGTCAGGAAACAGCCTTTAACCTGATCTCCTTCGCCTCTACCCTGTCCGTAGTAGGTTTTACGATGGACAAACTTGAGGTGCGCCTGAGTAACCTCATGGCTTTCGATGCCAAACTGATAGGCACCTGGGGCTGCAAGCCAGAACTTTATCCTGAAGTAGTGCAACTGGTAGCCGATGGAAAACTGCACGTCAACGAATTTGTGCAGACGTTCCCTATGTCGCAGATCAACGAGGTGTTCCGCAACACGCTGGACCACAAATACATCAAACGTTCCGTAATGGTACCTGACTTTAACCAATAAAAAACTAACAGATGAGCGAACTGAAAAATCACGACCTGGTCAGCATAGACTTCAAAGACATATTATTCGAAAAAAGGCCTTGTATAGACCGCGATGGCAGCAGCGTGGATGGACTTTACAATGCCTGGATCATACTCAACAACCCCAAGCAATATAATTCTTACACCACAGAAGCGGTGAAAGAGATCATCCTCGCTTTCCGTGCAGCGGCAAACGACCGCAGCGTGGTAGCAGTTGTGTTTACCGCTGTGGGCGACAAAGCATTTTGTACTGGCGGCAACACAAAAGAATACGCAGAATACTATGCCGGCAATCCACAGGAATACTCGCAATATATGCGACTGTTCAACGACATGGTGTCTGCTATCCTCATGTGCGAAAAGCCCGTCATCTGCCGCGTGAATGGAATGCGTGTAGGTGGAGGTCAGGAAATAGGCATGGCTTGCGACTTCAGCATTTCAAGCGATATGGCGCGGCTCGGCCAGGCAGGGCCAAAACACGGCAGTGCACCCATTGGTGGCGCCACCGACTTTCTCCCGCTTTATGTAGGTATTGAAAGGGCTATGTATTCGCTTACACTTTGCGAACCCTGGACCGCACATCAAGCTTACTATTATGGAGTATTGACCGATATAGCACCGGTACTGAAACTGGACGGCAAGTTCATTGCAAACCCGATGGTAGTGACCGACCGCATCACGGACGAATATGGGCGTATCGTGTTCGGCTCGATGAAAACCGGCGAAGAACTGGCCAAAGCCAAGGAAATCATGGCGCGTGCAGAAGTAGACCTTACGATGCTGGATAAAGCCGTGAACGGCCTGATTGCGAAACTCATGCACACATTCCCCAACTGCATGAACAAAACCATCAGCGAGGTACGCAAGTTTAAACTGGAACATTGGGATAAGAATAAAGAAAGCAGCCGTGAATGGCTGGCCCTGAATATGATGACTGAAGCCAAATCAGGCTTCCAGGCCTTCAACGACGGACCCAAGGAAAACCGTGAGGTAGACTTTATCCTCCTTCGTAAGAAGCTTGCCGAGGGCCACCCCTGGAACGACGAACTGCAAAAAGCCATTTCTCCCCAGTTCAAAAAATAACGAGCGACCATGAGAAAAATAAAAGTCAATTATTTATTCGACAATGCCGTTGCACAGGTGATCCTGGACGATGGAAAGGGTAATGTGCTCGACTCGGTGATGATGGAAGACATCATGCAGGCTCTGGGTGAGTTCTCGAATAGGGACAGCCTCAAACTCATCATATTCGAAGGGGCGGGTAAACATTTTTCATTCGGAGCCAGCGTGGAAGAACATGTAAAGGAAAAAGCCGGTCAGATGATCAGTTCGTTTCATAAAATGTTCCTGGCACTTCGCGATCTGGCCATTCCCACAATGGCAAAGATCACAGGGCAATGTCTGGGAGGTGGTATGGAGCTTGCCATTATGTGCAATTTCCTCTACACAGACAAAACAGCCAAACTGGGCCAGCCGGAGATAGTACTGGGCGTGTTTCCCCCACCCGCCTCGGTGATACTGCCCGAAAAAATAGGGCTTGCCAGGGCAGAAGACATCATCCTGACCGGGCGCACTTTTGGCGCAGAAGAAGGCAAGGCGATGGGACTGATAAACGACGTGTATGAAGACAGGGCTGCTCTGGAAGCCGGTGTAAACGGCTTTATTGAAAGTATCCTTCTGCCGAAGAGTGCTGCTTCATTGCGTTATGCCGTTCGCTCTTCACGCGCTGCCTTCAACCATAATCTGGGACAATACCTGGCAGAACTGGAACAACTTTATGTTTATGACCTTATGAATACACACGATGCCAACGAAGGAATAAACTCTTTCCTGGAAAAGAGGAAACCTGTATGGCAAAATAAATAACAAACCAATGAGAAGCATAAAAACAGTAGGAGTGGTAGGCGCCGGAACAATGGGTGCTGCGATCACGCAAAAATTTGCACAGGAAAACTTCAAAGTCATACTGGCAGACCGCGAACAGTCTTTCGTACAGCGGGGCATTGGCAATATATCGAAAATGCTGAATGAGGGTGTGGAGCGGAAAGTATTCACACAAGCTCAGGTAGACAGTTATCTAGCCAACATTACCGGCACCGCGAACCTGAATGACCTGAAAGCCTGCGACCTTGTAGTAGAAGCCATTTTCGAGGACTTTAACGCTAAGTCAGATCTCTTCAAACAGTTGTCCGGCATACTCGATTCCGATACCATAATAGCTACGAATACGTCATCTTATTCCGTTTCGGAATTGGCTGATTCCGTGACCAACCCTGAGCGCTTCATCGGACTACATTACTTTTATCATGCTGCAAAAAACAGGCTGGTAGAGGTTATACCCGGCGAAAAAACAGCTCCAGAGGTCATTGATGCAGCCCGCACTTTTTCCATGCTTTCTGGCAAGGATGCCATTATTTGCCGCGATGCCTATGGCTTTGTAGTGAACAGGTTTTTTGTACCCTGGCTGAATGAATCTGTGCGTCTGCTGGAAGAAAACATTGCAGACATTGCGACCATAGATGCAGTTTGCATGGAAGTATTTGGTATTGGCATGGGGCCCTTTGCACTCATGAACGCAACCGGTGTTCCAGTTGCCTATCATGCCGAAAAAACACTGGAACGACTAGGCGCGCTCTACACCGTTGCCAACAAACTGAAAGATCAGGCTTTATCCGGACAGGTCTGGAACCTGGAGGGAACGGTAAATACAGATGCTCACGTAAAAGAACAGATTGCCAAACGCATGCTGGGTGTTGTTTTCTTCGTTTGCTCACAATTGCTCGATGAAAACGTTTGCCATGCAGTCGACATTAACAGAGGTGCTAAAATAGGTCTGAAATGGAGAAAAGGTCCAATAGACTTGATGTTTGGTATAAAGGAAGAGGAGGTATGGTCTAATATCCACCACACAGCTAGTCTCTACGGGATGTCCATGCCGGTAGCCATAGGCGCCAAATACTGGACTATGAATTTCGTGGATCTGGAAAAGAAAGGCGATGTTGCGGTCATTACCATGAACAGGCCTGAAGACCTGAATGCATTGAACGAAGACGTGGTGGGCCAACTGGACGAAAAGTTTTCTGACGCCAACAGCGATCCTGCCATAAAGACCATTTTCCTTACAGGTGCGGGCAAAGCCTTTGTAGCCGGAGCGGACATCAAGTATTTTATTAAAAAGATCAAGGCAGACCGTATCGGTGACATCGAATCATTTACCGCCTACGGACAGCAGGTGTTTCAAAAGATAGACAAATCCAAGAAAAAGGTTGTTGCGGTTCTGAATGGACTGGCACTGGGTGGCGGACTGGAACTGGCATTGTGCGCAGACGTGCTGCTGGCCATGCCCAAAGCAGTGATGGCATTTCCGGAAACCGGCATTGGTATTTACCCCGGCCTGGGAGGCACACAACGCAGTGCACTCCGCACCGGCAAACCATTGGCACGTTACCTCGTTCTATCTGGCAAAATGCTATCGGTAAAGGATGCTCTGGAGACGGGTCTGATTGACGGTATTATTGCACCTGAGGAATTGTCCGGTTTCGTAAATGGCACTATGCCGTTGCCGGAAAGGCGCAAGACCGACCTTATACCTGCATGGAAAAATCTGGAAGAATTTTTCAAGATGAACACCACGGCAGACATACTGGCCGGAAAAACAAAGAACGCGGGTCTTTCTGACGACGAAGCGGCAAAAATCATCAAAACCTTCAAACGGAAAGCCCCGGTGGCCATGGCCCTTGCCGATCAGCTTATTGAAGATGGCAATGGTCCCGAGTCTGAACTCAATTACCTCAACAGAATATTCAAGACATCCGATGCCCTGCTTGGCCTGAGTAATATTGGCAAGCAAGTAGAGTATCTGGGCAAGTAATCTAGAGGCACAATATAAAAGGAGCGCGCCGGGAGCGATCCCG
>CAIYJV010000105.1 GCA_903926605.1 uncultured Bacteroidota bacterium | reverse complement strand
CTTCCTTTTTCAACAATTCTTCGGCAATAGTTTTTACTGCCTCTATTTTGTCCCAAAGTAATTGCTTCACTCTGGAATAGGCGGTATCTACCAGTTTGCGTACCTCGTCGTCTATCATCTTGCCTGTTTCTTCCGAATAAGGTTTTGAGAAACTGCCTTCGTTCTGAGGATCATAGAAAGATATGTTGCCGATGATCTTGTTCATGCCGTACATGGATACCATGGCATAAGCGCTTCGGGTAACGTGCTGCAAATCGCTGAGCGCACCGGTTGAAATTTTACCGAATACCAACTCTTCTACGGCCCGGCCACCCAGTGACATACACATATCATCCATTAAATGGTCGGTGGTGCGAATGTATACTTCCTTCGGCAAGTATTGCGCATAGCCCAGTGCGGCAACGCCGCGCGGTACGATGGTCACTTTTACTAAAGGGTGTGCATGTTCCAGGAACCAACCAGACACTGCATGACCGGCTTCGTGGTATGCGATAATTCTTTTTTCTTCAGGCAGAATGATCTTATTCTTTTTCTCCAGCCCGCCGATAACGCGATCAATGGCATCATTAAAATCGCTCATTTCTACTTCGGTCTTGCCTTTGCGGGCAGCTATCAGGGCGGCTTCATTACATATATTGGCTATATCAGCGCCAGCAAATCCAGGAGTCTGTAATGCCAATTTCTTAATATCCAGGTCTTTGGATTTTTTGATCGGCTTCAGGTGAACGTCAAAAATCTTTTCCCGTCCGTTGATGTCTGGTATATCAATAGATATTTGGCGATCGAACCTTCCGGGGCGCAACAATGCGGTATCCAGTACATCGGGCCTGTTGGTAGCGGCTAGCACAATGATGCCGCTATCCCCACTAAAACCATCCATCTCCACAAGTAACTGATTGAGGGTATTTTCTCTTTCGTCATTACTCATTACCACGTTCTTTCCTCTTGCGCGACCAATGGCATCAATTTCGTCAATAAACACGATGCAGGGAGCTTTTTCACGCGCTTGCTTAAACACATCACGTACACGGCTGGCCCCTACCCCAACAAACAACTCCACAAAGTCTGAACCGGACATAGAGAAGAACGGTACCTGAGCTTCACCGGCCATAGCCTTTGCCAACAAGGTCTTACCCGTTCCGGGAGGGCCTACAAGCAATGCACCCTTGGGTATTTTGCCACCCAATGCGGTATATTTTTTGGGATTTTTCAGGAAATCCACGATCTCCATTACTTCTATCTTGGCTTCGTCCAGGCCGGCCACGTCGTTGAAGGTGATATTTACCCTTGTACCCTTCTCAAACAACTGAGCCTTCGATTTTCCGATATTAAATATACCACCGGCACCACCACCGGCGCCGCCACCACCCATCTTCCGGAACACCAGAAAGTACATGGCCACTATGACCATTATGGGCAGAAGGAAAGTAGACAATAGAATATGTATGAGATCGCCCTGCTGGTCGTATTCAATTCTTGGCTTGCGAAACTCGGCGTTGGTAGCCTTAACATCTGTCACAACATCGCTCAAGTCTTTATTAAACTGTTCTACAGTACCGATCTTGAATGCAAAAGCCGGGGTTTTGTCGCTGTTATTGGCAACAGCCGGAGTTTTGCTGTTGGCTGGTTGCTGCACTGCACCTGGTTTCAGGTACACATCTACATGGTCGTTGTTAATAATGACCAATTTGCTGACATTGTCTTTTGCCAGATATTCTTTCAAGTCCTCGAAACTGCGTTCTGTGCTTGCACCATTAAAATTGCCGGAATAAAATAGTTCACCCAGAATAGCAAGCATCACAATACCATAAATCCAATAAATATTGAATTTGGGACCTTTGTTTGGCTTAGGGTTCAGGTTCGGATTATTGCTCCTGTTGTCGTCACCGGTATTTTTACCGGAATTCTGCATATTATCTTCCATGTAATGTGTACTACTATCCTTAAAAATAAAACTTTAAACTGACAATCCGCCAAAATTAGCGGAAAGTAACTACTTGCGGAACCCGGTTGCAGAAAAATAGAAAATAGCCGGATTCCATAAATCTATTTCACTCTATAAATACTCAAACTTCGGTGCGTCGCCCCACAGGCCCTCGAGATTGTAAAACAATCGCTGCTCGTGCTGAAAAACATGCACCACTACATTTGCATAATCTATAATAGTCCATTTGTCCCCCGTTTCCACATGGTATGGTTTTTCGCTACAATCTGTTTCGATTTTTTCTATGATGTTGCCTGCGATGGCCTGCACCTGAATATGAGATCGCGCGTCGCACAAAATAAAAAAGTCGGCTACGGCCTCATCGATCTTCCTCAGATCGAGTGCGATGAGCGACTCCCCTTTTTTGTCGGAAATGGCACCGACAATTGTCTTAAATAATTTACTGTTCCTGGAAAGCCTAATAGGTCCTTTCGCCTTTTGCGGTGTCGCACTGATAATTTTATCCAAACCTGAATGAAATGTTTTTGATTGTAATAACTTTGACCGTTGTGATTCTAAAATTAGAGAAATTACGCTTCCTAAAAAACAAACTACCCTAATTTTTTGAAATTTATAGCATTTTCAGACCTGATCCGATGGCAAAAACAGAAATTCTGATCATAGAACTGGACTCAACCGATAGCACCAATAACTATGCCATGATGTTTGCGGAAGCCGGTCAGGCACAACATGGCATGACAATAACGGCAAAAAGCCAAACAAACGGCAAGGGCCAGCGCGGGAACTCGTGGTCTGCTGAACCTGGCCGGAATTTGCTCATGAGCACCATATTGGTTCCTGGCCGTCCCGTAAACGATCAATTCGTATTCAATTGTGCTGTTGCTGTTGCGGTGGCGGACGCAATTCTTGAATTAGGGCTAGATACACGCGTCGCAATTAAGTGGCCTAACGACATAATAATAAATGACAAAAAGGCAGGGGGGATACTAATCGAAAATCTATTGAGAGGCAATTTCTGGTCTTTTGCTGTGGTTGGACTCGGGTTGAATGTAAATCAGCAGGTATTCCCATCCGCCCTACCCCACGCCACTTCTATTTTCCGGGAGACAGGTCGGGTCTTTGACGTTACCGATATCAGGGACCGGGTTATTGCCCATCTATCGAACGATATTTCTGCATTGGTTGCTCCGCAATCGGTTATGGAACGCTACAATTCTCTTTTGTTCAGACGTGGACAGGAACAAGCATTTCATAGCAAAAGCGGACCGGAGAAGGCTACAATAGACTGTGTATTGCCCGACGGGAGGCTGCAGGTGCGAACAAGCGAAGGAAACACCGCTTCGTACCGCCACGGAGAATTGATATGGGACTATGGCGGGTAGCCCCAAAAGCACTTGCACGCTGGAACTTTTGGCACACGAAATACTGTTTGGAGCAATGTATAATCTGTACTGGGCTGACATACTGCACCGAAGCATCGCTAACTTTGTGTTGCCCTTTTTTCGGCATTAGCCCGTATATTTGTTATGCTATAGTTGAGCACTAAGAGTGACGCGGGTCGCGGATTTTTGGCACTTTAAAATTTCTGAACCATGAACATTACTACTTTATTAGGTTTGCTCATACTGGGTCTTGCTGCAGGCATGATAAGCAGTATAATAGGTATTGGGGGTGGAATCCTGATCGTGCCTGCACTGGTTTTCTTTTTTGCAGTGAACCAGAAAACGGCTCAGGGCACATCACTTGCCATGTTGTTGCCACCAATTGGCCTGCTGGCAGTAATTAACTATCACAAGGCAGGATATGTGGACTATAAAATAGCTGCTATACTTTGTGTCACCTTTGTAGCAGGCACCTGGTTTGGCTCCAAATTTGCATTAAATCTGCCCGATGCCGTGTTAAAAAAAGTGTTTGCGGTATGTCTGATCATTATTGCGGGTCGTTATCTTCTGATCAATAAATAGGTTGTAATACAGAATTCGTTAGCGTTTGCGGCAATATGGATTTCTCTGTATTGTTGTTCCTTAGTATTTTGCACCAAAATAGGCAAGCGTTCGTAATTGACGAACTTAAAAATTAGTAAATGACCAGTATGAAACGTACCAAGATCAAAGAGATTCTGCAACAGGATAAAGTAGATTATGCCGTAAATGTAAAAGGCTGGGTAAGATCGTTCCGCAACAATCAGTTCATAGCACTGAATGACGGATCATGTATTGCCAATCTGCAGATAGTAATAGATCTGGACACCGACGAAGCACTGCTGAAGCGGATAACCACCGGTGCGTCTGTGAGTGTGGACGGACAAGTGATAGCTTCTCAGGGCAAGGGCCAGAATGTAGAAATAAAAGCCAGCCAACTGGAAATACTGGGCGACTGCGACCCCAATGAATTTCCGTTACAATCAAAAAACCGGCCGAGTCTGGAATATCTGCGCGAAATAGCGCATCTGCGTTTCCGCACCAACACTTTTGGTGCTGTTTTCCGTGTGCGGCATTCGCTGGCATTCGCCGTACATAAGTTTTTTAACGACCGTGGGTTTGTGTATATGCACACGCCTATTATCACAGCATCGGACGCAGAAGGTGCAGGTGAAATGTTTCATGTCAGCACACTGCCCCCCGGCAACCCACCACGTTTGGAAGATGGCTCAATAGATTATGCTGAAGACTTTTTCGGGCGTTGTACCAACCTTACCGTGAGCGGTCAACTGGAGGCCGAACTAGCGGCAATGGCGTTCAGTGAGGTGTATACCTTCGGGCCCACCTTTCGTGCTGAAAACTCTAACACCCCGCGCCATCTGGCCGAGTTTTGGATGATAGAGCCGGAAGTTGCGTTCAATGACATTTATGACAATATGGACCTGGCGGAAGATTTTATCCGCTATGTGATTGACTTTGTGCTAAAAAATAATTCCGAGGATCTGGATTTTCTGGCACAGCGTCTGGCAGAAGAGGAAAAGCAAAAGCCAATGGCCGAACGCGGCGAAATGGGTCTGAAAGAAAAGTTGGAATTCGTGATTCAAAACAAATTTGAACGCATTACCTATACCGAGGCCATAAACATTTTGCTGGAGAGTCCTGTCTACAAGAAAAAGAAGTTTCAGTATGACGTGAAATGGGGAATAGACCTGCAAAGTGAACACGAACGCTACCTGGTTGAAAAACACTTTAAAAAACCAGTGATCGTGACGGGGTACCCGAAGGATATAAAAGCATTTTATATGCGCCTCAACGACGACGGTAAGACCGTAGCAGCAATGGATATTCTGGCACCGGGCATTGGAGAAATAGTGGGTGGATCGCAAAGAGAAGAAAGGCTGGATAATTTGATGGCCAGGATGAAAGAAATGAATATTCCTGCCGACGAGATGTTCTGGTATCTGGATACCCGTAGATTTGGCACGGTACCTCATGCAGGATTCGGACTTGGCTTTGAGCGCATGGTGCTCTTCGTGACCGGAATGACCAACATTCGCGACGTGATACCCTTTCCCCGCACACCCAAGAACGCTGAGTTCTAGTTGACCGCGGGCAGTAGAATTGTTTAATGAAAAAACAATTTATATCATTTGCTTCCTTTTCCCGTATAGAGAAATTGGGAGTATTTACGCTTATTGTGTTACTGGCACTGCTGATGCTGACCCGGCTGCTGATGCGGTTTTATGTGCATCCGGTTGCCGGAACCATCCCCGATTCTTTAATTCAAAAGAAATGGGCTGCGTATCAGGAAAAAGAGTTGCGCCATAACGCAGAGGCAGACTCGATTCGAGCCTATCACCTCACTTATCTGGATAAGCGTTATTCAAACAGTGCCACCTGTCCGGATGAGATAGACATTAACACCGCAACCGCAGAGGAATTAGCAAAACTAAAGGATATTGGTCCCGCTTTGGCAAGGCTGATCATTAAACGGAGAAAAAGTCACGGTCCATTTAAGGAAACAAAGGAACTGGTGCAATATTGCCATATACCGTTGAATATATTTCAGAAGCTGAGCCCACATCTTACGATTACAGAGATGAAAAAACATAAAAACTAATATTCAAAACGACATTTTACATTTACGTTATAAATACCCGTACATTGCATTTGAATAAACATCAATTGCATACTATTTTTCTGCGTCGCGCGATCAGCTATAGATTGCAGTAGTTCAGAAAAAATGTTGTACCATTGTGACCGAAATTTTAGAACCTCATAAATATGGAATTTACACGTACAGAAACCCAGAACTCGATTGCGGAAATGATCCGTGATTTTGCCAACAAACACATTCGCCCCAAAATGATGGAATGGGACGAAAGCCAGAAATTTCCGGTTGACTTGTTTCACCAGATGGGTGAATTAGGTCTTATGGGTGTATTGGTTCCCACAGAATACGGAGGTTCGGGCCTGGGTTATTTTGAGTACGTGACTGTTGTGAGTGAAATTGCCAAAGTTTGTGGTTCCATCGGACTCTCTGTTGCCGCACACAACTCTTTGTGTACCGGCCACATCATGTATTTTGGCAACGAAGAACAAAAACGAAAATACCTGCCATTACTGGCGTCTGGAAAATGGATAGGTGCATGGGGCCTCACAGAAGCCAACACCGGCAGTGACTCTGGCAATATGCGTTGCACCGCGACAAGAGATGGTGACGATTGGGTGCTGAATGGCACCAAGAACTGGATCACACATGGTATTACAGGTAACGTAGCCGTAGTACTTGCACGTACCGGTGAACCACGCGCCAAGAATAACATCACTGCTTTCATCGTAGAGCGCGGTACCCCCGGCTTTATGGCTGGAAAGAAAGAAAACAAACTGGGTATGCGTGCCAGTGAAACAGCGGAATTGGTTTTTGACAACTGCCGCATATCTGATGCCCAGCGTATGGGTGAAGTAGGCAGCGGTTTCCATCAAGCAATGAAAATACTGGACGGAGGACGCATTTCAATTGCAGCGCTCGCATTGGGTATTGCAAAAGGTGCCTATGAAGCATCGGTAAAATACTCGAAAGAGCGTTACCAGTTCGACAAACCTATTTGCGACTTCCAGGCTATCGCCTTCAAGCTGGCCGATATGGCCACACAGATCGAAGCCTCTGAACTGCTGATCTATCAGGCTTCCGACTTGAAAAACAAAGGATTGCAAATGACCAAGGAATCTGCTATGGCCAAGTATTATGCTTCTGAAGCTGCAGTGCGCATTTCTACCGATGCGGTACAGATTTTTGGTGGTTACGGCTACACCAAGGACTTCCCGGTGGAGAAATTCTACCGTGACTCTAAACTTTGTACTATTGGTGAAGGAACTTCTGAAATACAGAAACTGGTAATATCCAGAAACATTCTTCATTCGTGATAAATATTAATAATATTCAG
>CAIYJV010000104.1 GCA_903926605.1 uncultured Bacteroidota bacterium | reverse complement strand
TATTATGTTTGTCTGGTTTCGGTGATGACCGATGAGGAGCAGAAGAAAGACCAGGAACAAAAAGCGGCCGCGCAAAAGAAAGCAGACAAAAAACTGCTTCGCGATTACTTTGCAAAAAACAAGATCAAAGCCGAGTTCACGGAGAATGGCGTGTACTATGTGGTACATTCAGATACAAAGGGAGACCAACCACAGTCTGGCCAGACTGTAAGTGTAAACTATACCGGGAAGCTGCTGAACGGAAATGTGTTTGATTCCAACACCGACCCGGCTTTCAAGCATGTGGAGGCCTTTACGTTTCAGGTAGGTACAGGAAAGGTGATAAAGGGTTGGGACGAAGGTCTGCTGGCACTACGCAAGGGTGCCAAAGCCACCTTGTACATTCCGTCAGGACTGGCTTATGGCAGTCAGGACCGTAGCCCCGGAATACCGCCCAATTCTATCCTGGTATTTGATGTAGAGATCACCGACATTCAGAAATAATGCGCCAGCCCATCGTTTGCTTCTTTTTCTTGTTAATACCTGTCTTTGCACATGGGTATGTCCATTCAGATACGTTGCGAGGTAGTAACGGAGCAGGCCGGAAATGGTGGAAGGTGGTGAAATACGACCTGAGTGTACAATTCGACTCTTCGATGAATAACATTGCCGGTAGCAACACCATAACGCTGCGGCTCAATGTTGCGCCAGGTGATAGTATGCAACTGGACCTTCAGTCGCCCATGCAACTCGACTCTGTCGTTACTGCTGCCGGGAAACCCGGATTTGTGCGTGAGGGAAACGTATATTGGGTACTACATCCTTTTGCTAATGCCGGATCAGGAAAGGTTCAAATTCTTACTGCGTACTTTCATGGTGCACCGCGTACTGCCATTAATCCCCCCTGGGACGGTGGCTTTGTGAAACGTAAAGATGCCGGCGGAAAACCATGGGCTGCGGTAGCCTGTCAGGGTCTGGGTGCCAGCGTATGGTGGCCGTGCAAGGATGCCCAGTGGGAGGAACCCGACAGTGGCATGACCATAAGCTATTCGGTGCCACAACCCCTGGTCTGCGTAGGAAACGGAAAGCTCATTGCGCAGAAAGATTCGGCGGCATATACCAACTGGAAGTGGCAGGTGACCAACCCGATCAATAACTACGACGTAAGTTTTTACATAGGCGATTATGTCCACTGGCATGATACGCTGACGGGAGAAAAAGGAACGTTGGATATTGACTACTGGGTGCTGCGGGATAATGAGGCCAGGGCGAGGAAGCACTTTGCCCCGGTAAAACAGATGTTGCATGGTTTTGAATACTGGCTGGGTCCGTACCCGTTCTATGCAGACGGTTACAAACTGGTAGAGGCTCCTTATCTGGGTATGGAGCACCAGAGCGCCGTGGCATACGGCAACAAGTACAAAATGGGTTATCAGGGTTCAGATCGCACGGGTACAGGTATTGGTATGAACTTCGACTACATCCTGGTGCATGAAAGCGGTCACGAGTGGTTCGGTAACAGCATAACCGCGGCCGACATTGCCGACAACTGGGTACAGGAAGGCATTACCACCTATTCTGAGTCGCTTATCACGGAGTATGTACTGGGAACCGAAAAGGGCAAGGAATATTGTCGGGGCGAGTGGAACAACATCTTTAACAACCGGCCTGTGATAGGAGATTATGGTGTGAACCAGGAAGGCGCACCGGATATGTACGATAAAGGCGCGGCGGTGATGTATATGATAAGAGCACAAATGCAGGATGACGATAAATTCAGGAATTTACTACGGGGGATCTCTGCGCGGTTTTATCATGGGATCGTGACCACCGGACAGGTCGAGCAGTATATCGAAGACTATTCCGGGCTGAGGCTCGCGCCGTTTTTCAATCAGTACCTGCGCACGTCCCGAATTCCTGAGATCGAGTATTATATCAAAGACGGTCAATTGTCTTATCGTTTTGGAAACATCGTGCCTGATTTCAGTTTGCCAGTGAGCGTAAAGTCCGGCGGCAAAGAAATTTCTCTGGTCATATCCGGAGAATGGAAACACACGAAATGGAAGGGCGGATACAACGTGCAGTTTGTAAAAGATGGTCTTTTTACAGTAAAATAAACCGGCTCCACCTAACTACAATCCCGCCACTATGCCGAGTTTAATGACTGGCTGATTGAGATACGGACTGTAGTGTTCCTGCAGAACATCATACATAATTTCGAATACGCCCGAAACACGTCCGCCCAGGGGTTGTTTTACACCGAACCCAACCAGAAAGCATGCCGCGGTAACAGATTGTACATCTGATACCGGGTTGCCGAGATAGTCTAATGTTGTGCCTTTGTAATGGATGAAATCATACTCGAAAACCGACGTGAGATAGATGTTATGGTATACGAAATACCGGGCCCAGGTACTGGGGTATATCATGTTTGAATTGTCGTAGTAGGTGTTGTACTGATCCTGATAGGTTTGTCGATAGTATAGATATCCAAGACCCACACCCGCGGAGAAAGCAGGGGTGAAGCGATAACCTGCTATCGGGGAAATGCCAAGGATAATATCTCCACCGCCGAAGCCTGCGTTGAAACCGCCGCCCAGTATGAGCTTGTCGGGATCGTAACCTTTTTTCTTGGGTTTTTTATGAAAGCCCGTATGGCCCGAACTCGTGTAGACTTCCTGTGCCTGCAAACTCCCGAATCCCAGAACGATCAATACTAACAGAACTATACGCCTCATTTAAAATTTATTTTATCAATACGAAGTTAAGCTATACTGACTGAATTCGCATTTCAGCCTTATTTTGATTTAAAAATTTTGCCAGGGTTTAATATGCCGTTCGGGTCGAATATGGTTCGGATCTGTTTCATCAGGTCCAGTTGTACCGGATTGAACGCAATATCCATATAGTCTTTCTGAACCCAGCCAATGCCGTGCTCGCCAGAAATGGTGCCACCCATCCGCACTACTGCGCCAAACAATTCCCTGATCCCTTCCGTGAGCCGGTTGTCCCAATCGTGCTGAGACATTTCTCCCCGTACTATGTTCACGTGCAGGTTGCCATCGCCTGCATGACCGTAGCAAACCGACCGGAAGCCATAACGCACGCCAATTTCTTTTACGGTGCGCAGTAGGTCCGGTAACAACGCCCTCGGAACAACAGTATCTTCTTCTTTGTACACCGAATTGCTTTTCACGGCTTCACCCACTTTTCTGCGCAAATTCCACAGCATCTGTTTTTGCTCATAGGTATCGGCGAACAAAATCTCACCGGTATCAAAACGCTGAAGGAGGTCGGATATTGCACCGGCATCCCGAAACAATGCGTCCATATCATTGCCGTCCAGTTCTATCAGCAGGTGGGCCTGTATATCGTCGGGAACTGCAATCGTGGAGTTGCCAACGAAGCGCAACACCCAATCCAGCGCATCGCGCTCCATAAATTCCAGAGCCGACGGTGTGTAACCGGCTAGAAATATCTCATTGACGGCTCGGCAGGCATCCTCCGCAGAACGAAAGGGTACCAGCAAAGTGAGGTCGTGCTGTACCGCCGGTATGAGCCTGAGCACAATTTTAGTGATCACGGCCAATGTCCCCTCACTACCCACAATGAGCTGCGTAAGATTGTAGCCTGTGGCATTTTTCAGCACATTGGCGCCGGTCCATATTATTTCACCATTCGGCAGTACAACCTCCAGATTCAGCACATAATCCTTCACCACGCCGTACTTCACCGCACGCGGCCCACCAGAATTTTCAGAAACATTGCCGCCGATAAAACACGATCCCTTACTGGCGGGGTCGGGTGGATAGAACAATCCTTCTGCACGCAGGGTTTCCTGTAATACCTGCGTAATAACGCCCGGTTCGGTCGTGACCTGAAAATTTCGGTTGTCTATGTTCAGGATCTTGTCAAACCTTCTCATATCAAGGACGATACCACCGAAGACAGGGAGCGCTCCGCCACTAAGGCCGGTACCGGCACCGCGTGGTGTAACGGGCAGCAATCGCTCGTTGCAATACTTCAATATGGCACTCACCTCTGTGGTAGAGCCGGGTTGCAGTACCACTTCTGGCATAAAACACAGATCTTCGGTCTGGTCTGATGCGCAGCGAAGCAGATGTTCGTGGTCGGTAAGTACATATTTCTCGCTCAGGATCTCTGTGAAGAATCCGAGGTCGGACGGAAGTAAACGCTGCAATGCCATATTGCAAATTTGCGAAGTTGGTTTGAAAAAAACGACGAGTGTCCTTTATTGCGGCGAATATTAACAATACTGACTATTTTAGCAAAACAATACAACGTCATGCTCACCGTATCGCTACATGGAATCAGACTGCACGCCCCGGTTGGTCTTTACCCAGAAGAAAAAATAACCGGCAACGATTTTGAGACCGATGTGGACATCTGGCTCCCCGATGCTCAGCCGTGGCCATTTGCCGATTATACCCTGGTGCGCAAAATTGTGGCCGAAGTTTTCTCTAAACCGGGAGACCTTATAGAGACTTGTGTTGCAGAAATACACAGCCTTCTTAAAGCAGAGTTCCCGATGGCGGAGAAGGTGCGTGTGGCCGTACGCAAACTTAAGCCGCCGATGCCAGGAGCGGTGGCATATTCGCAGGTATGTTACGAAGCCTGAATCGGGCTTGTTGGGGTCACTGATTTTCATGGAAACTAAAGTTTTGTTTGGGTATACCCGGAGTAGGCAATAGGTTTCGTACGGCGGGTTCCCATACGCAGCGTTCTTTTATTCTGTTATATTTATATCAGTTATGCAGAATATTTAACAGTTTTGGTTATCTTCAACTTCAAATTTTTCAAAATGTCCAATAATACTAGCGGGTCGTTGACTTTTTTTTACAACAAGTATAAACTGGCGATATTGTCCTTTGTGCTTGCCGTATACGCGGTTCCATCTACGCTTTTTAACACCATTCCCTATACGCACGAAGGTTCCTGGATCAGGGCCATCAATATGGCCATCAGGAACAAGACCCTATTCGGTTCAGAATTCGTGTTTAATCTGGGCCCTCTGGGGTTCCTGTCCACCCGCAATCATGCCTATGTAGGCAACATCTGGCTCATATTGGCAGACGTGGTGCTGGTGTGTGGGTTTTATCTTTTTTTCCGGAGGTATATCACCGGGCTGCTGCAGGTGTTCGTGTATGCGCTGGTGTGTATGTTTCTGGTACGCAACGCAGAATATACGCAGATATATTTCATAATTTTTACAGTAAACTTCATCATGGCGGTTCAAAGTAATTTCAAGAGTTACTACGAGGTGGTTTTCTGTTCAGTTTGTGCGGCGATGATGTTTTTTATGAAAATCAACTATGGCATCGTAGCCATGGGTTTTCTTACCATATTTGCCTTATTCGCTTTGGTAAAAAATATACGTGCATTCGCTTTGCTTGCAGGTTCTTTTGCCGCGGTGTTTTCTGTAATTTATTTGAACGTACACATAGACCTGGTCAACTATTTCAAGTACAGTATTGCTTTGATAGAATTTTATCAGGACGCACATTTTGTGGAGATCAAGCCTTTTACGGTACCTGTGATCATGGCAGTTGCCACTGCTTTAATGATTCTGTATTTGTTCGTAGTCAACACGCTGCAGGCAATAAAGGGAAAGAAGAGCATGACGGATGCCGTTTTGTTTCTGCCTATACTGTGCCTTTTGTTTTTGTTGTTTAAGAATGCCTTTACCATGGCAAATTATATGCACTATATGTATTTTTTTGCGGTAAGCCCTTTCTTGATGTTGGCCATCGTTCAGCTTTTTGGACAGGAGAAATACAAAGTGCTGGTATTTGTGGCGTTGGGGATATCTGTGTTTATGGATTTCTATATTGTTTATCTCTTCCACCGGAAGAATATCCCGGCGGTCGCGGGCGTTTTGGTAATACTAGGCGGGTTGGTTTATTTGTTGATGATGTTTCAGAAATTGATACCTTATGCGGTAGGACTTGGCGTGGTGGGTTTTGTCCTGGGTGTAGTTGTGCATTTTAAGAATCCATTGGTGAAAGATCTTTTTTCATTCCTGCCATTATATTCCTATCAACTCATAGAACGCAAACCAAAGTCTGTAAAAATTGCTATACCCAAAGAAAAGTTGGCGCTGATCGGCAATAACACGATTGATTTGCTACCGGAACAGATTCCGGTTTTGGAGTACAATAAGTTGAATTATTGTCCGCGTCCGTTGCCCATATCCTATTTAGGAGCCAACCGGTTTTTTGATTCACTGAACGCACACCATTTTTATGAGCCAAAACGACCTGTGAACTTGTTGATGAGGCTGGAGCGTACAGATAACAACAACAGCTATGGTTTTTGGAATGAGAGTTTTACAAAGGCCACGATTCACCTTAATTATGAGTATCAGGATTATATTTCGTTCGATAGCACGACGCTTGAACGCGATACCCTTAACAACGATTACCTTTTACTGAAAGCCAAAGCGGGCGAACCCAGGAATCCGGTACTGGAGATATTTGACAAGAAGGCAACGCGTTTTGGTACTTATATTCCAATTAGTTTTCCCGACAGTATTCCGATCTATATGGCCACCGAAATCAGGTACGACCTGTACGGAAGGTTGCGTGGGTTTATTTTTCAGCCACCTAATATTTATATGAAACTGCGTTTCGACGATTCTACGGTGAAAACCTACCCGATCAGGCGTCCGGTAGTTGGCAGCCCATGTCTTATTAACAAACAGATGCTGAGTGCAATTGATCTGAAGAATTTTATTTCTGGCAACCTCAAAGGAAGCCGGAACGTAGTGGGTGTCACGTTTTTTGCCAGTGGTCCGGGATGTGATAAAAACATAAACCTCACTTTCCTGAAGTTTACAAACTACTGATTCACTAATTTTTAGGCATGTCCTATTCCGGTCGTAAGGTGGGTATAGTATTGGTACTGTGTCATGTTCCGGGTGGTATTTCCCCGGAATGCTGACCTTTATATATAAAAGACAGTGATAAGCATCATCGTTCCTCATTAAATGTCGAAATACCTTGTCCACGATTTCTAAAAGAGTGTGGCACTTTTTTCGAAGCATTTTATCTTAATTCGTATCCGATCCGGTTGCAGGTTTGCGTGGAATGATGCGTGTGGGTGCCACCACCAATGAACGCTTATGCTCGCACTAAAAAAGCAATCAGGGGTTGACCAGATCATCGGCAACACTCCGTTGATAAAAATTTCGAAGGGCCTTTACGCCAAACTAGAAACGTTAAATCCTACTGGTAGTATCAAGGATCGTATGGCGAACGCCATACTAAAGGCTGCTGAGCAACGGGGCGAGTTATGCCCCGGGGGTACGATCGTGGAAGCCACCAGTGGAAACAGTGGAATCGCTTTTTCTATGCTGGCCGCGCTGAAGGGGTATAAAATGATCGTGGTGATGCCGCGAAACATGAGCGACGAGCGAAAAAAAATGATACGCGGATTCGGTGCCGAAATAGTGGAGGTAGGAGATGGGGATTTTAATGGCGCCGTCGAAAAACGCGACGATCTGGTTGCGAAACTGGGTGCTTTTAACCCCAACCAGTTTGGCAATCCGGATAATCCTGAATGCCACTACCGCACCACGGGACAGGAAATATTGCGCCAGCTTGCGGAGTTGGAAGAAGATGCAACCATTGGCGCCTTCGTTGCCGGAACCGGTACAGGTGGCACACTGATGGGTGTGCGCAGGGCGCTGATAGCGGTAAATCCGGACATGCAGACCATAGCAGTTGAGCCAACCGAGTCATCCGTAATGAAAGGCGGGATGCCCGGTCTGCACAGCATACAGGGTATTGGCGATGGATTTATTCCACCCCTCGTTGATATGGGATTAGTGGACCACGTACAGGCTATATCTTCGCCCGACGCTATAAAGCGCATGAAGCGACTGATGAGCGAAAAGGGCCTCTTTGTAGGCATAAGCTCAGGTGCTAATGTGCTGGCCGCTGAACGTTATATGGAAGATTTCCGTCCGAAGGGTAATGTAGTAACCATTCTTTCAGACCGCGGTGAGCGTTACCTCAGTATGCTTTAATTGCATTACTGGGTACAACGGGTACCGGGCCATACCTACATAATCTTCTCTCTGCTTTTTCAGGTCGGGAAGGTCCTTGGCGTTTAATACAGATGCGACTTCGTAAAAATAGGGTGGCTGAAAGCGCCGGGATCAGCTATTGCCAGAAACCGGATCGTCAGGTCTGTTTTCGAATCCGAAGAAGCAATTGCTCGCTGTAATACCAACGGTAAAAACACAGGGAACACCAGGGGTGAGAATTTTGCAGGCGCGACCTAAAGTAAGAAAGCCGGCCTTTCAGAGGCCAGCTTTCCAAGAAACGACAAAACAAACACAAATTTATTACTAGTTGCCCCTGTTTTTCTTACCATTGCCACCGATACGGTAGTTGAATGATGCCTGAATAGATGGGCTCTTGTAAAGCGTATTAGAAACAGTTTTAGCGCCGTCGGTTTTCATATTGTCCCAAACTGTCTGCACGGTACGCAGGTCTATTTCTGAACGTGAATCCAGGCGGAATGCTATACCGAACAGATAACCGATACCGAAGCGCTGGCCAAAGTCTTTGTAGTTGAGCGTAGCCTGGTCATCGTTAGACTTGGTGTTGACGATCTGGACCGGCGCGTTGAGGTCTTGCAGTGGGGCGGCGCCGGTATTGATGCCAAAAGTATAGACGAGGTTTGCACCGGCAAAACAACTGAAGTTGGCTACATTGTACTTGAAGCTTACCGGTAACTCAAGGCTGTGCAGCGTAGAGAAGCTGAAGTCATAGTCGATCTTGCTCTTTCTGTATCCGCCACCGGTATTGGGCTCGTAGGCATAGTAGTCGTCGTTGAGCTGGTAGTTGCTGTTGATGCGGTGGTAGTATTTCAGCTCTGTTTTCACAGTAAACTTCTCGCCGAAATTGAATGATCCGGTAACGCCGAAGTTAAAGCCATAAAAACTGGTGGGGCCAAAGAATGTGCCGTTAATTCCACCTGTGAGACCCTTAGTAAATTGCACGTTACTGGAAGTAGATTTAATATCGTTGAAAGCCGCGCTCAGGTTGTTGATGAGGCGTGCGCCGGCACCCGTTTCATTTTTATGTTCTGAAATGGCTGCTTCTTTGTTTGCTTTTAACGATGGTGCCGCGGCAGTGGGTTCGGTCTTCAGTGCTCCTTCGGGCAGGTTGGTGCCTGCACTGGCCAATACGCGGCCAGACTGGATGTTGTCGGAAAGTTCGTTCTGGTCCACCAGTTTATTAATCGATTTCAATTGCTCGAACAACATTTCCTGAGATACCGTGTCGTAGGTGAAATACCAGCCACAATGCTCATCGCGCACCAACCTCTGGTTCAGCACCAGTTTATTAATTCTAACGCTGGTGGGTTGTGTATTGGATTGGGATGCAGAAGTACCGGTAAATTCAGTGGAGAAATCCTTGTTTTTGCCGACAGCAGGTATTTTGTGTTGCATGGTAGTTGCAGCTGCAAGTATGTTGTTTTTAGGTTGATTATTGCTGGCTATGCCCTGCGTTGAACTGCGATGGGATGCCCTGCGGGTTTCTGCCTTCTGAGCAGATGCAGTAGCAGAGGAAGAAGCCGTGGTTGTGGACATGCCTGTAGAAGCTGCTTTATCCGCGGCTTTTCTCGCGGTTGACGGCAAATTTAGTCCTGAGGTAGTATTTACAGATGTAGCGGTTTGGTTTGCAGCAGGATTGGTAGCAATGCTTTTGGCATTGGTGGATCCGGACACTTCTGCGGCTATTTGATTTGGCGTTGCGGCACGGCTTGCGTTTTCACTTTTAACGACAACCGGCGTGGAGGCATTTGTAGTCGATTGCGGTGCGGGTGTATTCTTGGCAGTCTGTACAACAGCTTCGTTGCCAGCGGTTGTTTCGGTCTTACCCGTCACAGACGCATGGTCTGTCTGTGTTTCAGAGGAAGTTTGTGAAGTACCTCCTACCGACTTTGACTGCGCCAGCGATGCAGGTGCAATATTGAAATGGGAATTTACCTCCCATGCGCCGATGCCGAGTGTGGCAAAGAGCAAAACTATGCCGGAATAGAGCATTGTACGGTTCCAACCGAAACCGGCAACAGACTCCTTCGGCATTTCTTTGTCGAGTAAATCGCGCATGTTCGCCCATGCGCCCTCCCGCTCTTTTTCTTCGGCCCCGCCCAGTTTTTGCCGGAACAGGTTGTCTACGTTTACAAGATTTTTATCCATGTGGATAAAGTTTAATTATTTATAATTCGATTTTCATTCACTTTCTGGTCCTACCTGGATCAAATTGTGATATTAAGTTGCATTCTTTCAATTTTTTCTTTCAGTACCTTTCTGCCTTCAGAGAGGTGCCATTTGGAGGTACCCTCGCTGATTCCTAATATTTTACCAATTTCTTTATGTGTAAAGCCTTCCATTACATACATGTTAAATACGGTTCGGGTCGCATCCGGTAGTGCATGCACGAGTTTCAGCAACTGGTCGTAGTATAATTTGTCTGCATGATCTTTGTCTACATACTGGTCTTTTTCAATAAAAACGGTTTTGGTGGCGTAATTGGTATTTTGTTTCACATAATCTGCCACTGCGTGGAAAATTATTTTTCTAAGCCACCCCTCGAACGAGCCCTGAAAATTGTATTGTTTTATTTTCTGGAACGCCCTCAGGTAACCGTTGTTCATTATCTCTTCCGCCTGCATCTCATTATCAATATACCTGCGCACTACAGCCATCATTCTGGGGTAAAATAGCCTGTATACCTTTTCCTGTGCCGCCCGTTCGTTGCGGGCGCATCCCTGTATGAGCTGCTCCAACTCACTGGCAGTGCTCGTAATAGTATATGCCAAAGCTACAGACAAGTATGTGTTTGGGTTAAAAAGATCATTATCAAAGACCGGGTTGCCATCCAAATGGTTGGGTTTTTATTGATAATTTCAATTAAAATAACAAAAAAATTGCGTCGTACCCAAAAGTAGACGGCAGGTTTCTGCTTCCTGAAAGGTAAAAAACAATGAATTGATGGGGGTAGTTTTTGGACGAATCTGTTTGTGTTATCGGAACAGATTGTATTTCAGAATGCAGTAAAAGGCTCGGAATGCATCCTTCATTCCAATTTTTTTCCCTTCTTCGTAAGTCCGACCGTAGTAGGAAATACCTACTTCGTAAATTCTGATTTTGGGGATCTTTGATATTTTAGCTGTTACTTCCGGTTCGAAGCCAAAACGTTTTTCCTCCAGTTTAATTCCCTGAATCGTCTCGCGGCGGAAAAGCTTGTAACAGGTTTCCATATCCGTAAGGTTGAGGTTTGTAAATATATTGGATGCCAGTGTTAGCCAGCGGTTTCCGATAGAGTGCCAGAAAAAAAGGATGCGGTGTGGGCGTCCGCCCATGAAACGGCTGCCATAGACCACATCGGCGGCACCGCGCACTATTGGTTTGAGTAATATATTGTATTCTTCGGGGTCGTACTCAAGGTCTGCGTCTTGTATCACGACATAGTCGCCTGTAGCCTCTTTGATACCCGTATGCAAGGCAGCACCCTTACCCTGATTCACCTGGTGTTTGTGGTAGGTTATCGGCAGATCCGGGTTGGCTTTTTTGTAGCTCAGGATAGCCTCTTCTGTATGGTCTTGCGAACAGTCGTTGACGATAATGACTTCTTTAGTAATGCCTTCTATCAGTTCAACTGACTTGACCCTGTCCAGGATAAGGTGAATAGTAGCGCCCTCATTATATGCAGGAATGACAATGGATAAAACGCTCATTTATTAATATTTGGTCGCTGGTGGGCAAAAGTAATGAAAAATGAATGAAACGCCGTGAATATCCATAGTGTATGCAACCCAGGGAGAAAGCAAAGTTGCGATAAATAATTGGCCGGAGTTTTTTTGCTTTTGTAATTTTGAGCCTTACAAAATTCGTTTTTATGCGCGCATATCTGGATCTGATTGACCATATTATCAAACACGGGGTGGAGAAAAGTGACAGGACCGGAACTGGCACCACCAGTTGTTTCGGCTACCAGATGCGGTTTGACCTAAATGCGGGTTTTCCGTTAGTGACAACCAAAAAAGTGCACATGAAGTCTATCATTCACGAGCTACTTTGGTTTCTGAGGGGAGACACCAACACCGGTTACCTGAAGTCGCAGGGTGTAAGTATATGGGATGAATGGGCGGACAAAAACGGGGATCTTGGCCCTGTATACGGCAAACAATGGCGGAGCTGGGAAGGCCCGGACGGGGCGGTGCACGACCAGATAAAAGACGTGCTGCACCAATTGAAACACAATCCCGACAGCCGTAGAATGATTGTGAATGCCTGGAATGTGGCTGATCTGCCTAAAATGGCCCTGAGTCCCTGCCATGCATTGTTCCAGTTTTATGTGGCAAACGGCAAACTGAGTTGCCAGTTGTACCAACGCAGCGCCGATGTATTTTTGGGCGTACCTTTTAATATCGCATCTTATGCATTGCTTACCATGATGATGGCGCAGGCCACCGGACTGGGATACGGTGAATTTATACACACATTCGGTGATGTGCATTTGTACAATAATCACAAAGAACAGGCTAAACTACAGTTGAGCCGGGAGCCCTTTCCGTTGCCTGTTATGAAAATCAATCCTGAGGTTACAGACTTGTTTGCGTTTGAGTTTGCAGATTTTACGCTGCTGGATTACCAATGCCATCCTGCAATTAAAGCTCCGGTGGCCGTTTAATTTTTTATCTTTTAGCCCGACTTGGTATTCGAATGACAATGCACTGGTAAGTATTTAAAATCCTTAAATTGCATTTATAATGTAATTTCTTACCCGTGCTGATCAAGTGGAAGGATGTGAAGGCTCCCCTGTGGGAACGTGCGCCTTTTTTCAGGTTGTTGTTGCCATTTATTGCCGGCATTGTCTGTTACGACAGGGTCGGGTCCGACCTGATGTTGCACTATGTTCTGACAACGCTGACCGTTGCAGTACTGTGCGCAGGGCTGGCTGTTTTAGCTACATGGCGGCCTGTCAGATTTTTGGGTTTAAAACCCGCGGGTTTCGTCGCGGTGTGGTTGCTTTTGTCGCTGGCCGGATATACAGTGTCTTACCTTGGTGATATAAGAAATGACAAAGACTGGTTTGGCAAACAGCGCGCCCCGTTTTTTCTGGTAGTTGTGAGGGATCATCCCCAAATGAGGGAAACAACCTGGCGCATTCCGGTGTCTGTGACGGCGGCTCTGGTAAATGGAAATGGCAAGCGGGTAGAGGGTGATGCGTATCTGTATGTGTCTCGAGACAGTCTTCGTCTCCCGGCAGACAGAGGCGATACATTGATGATTCCGGGCAAATGGGCACCAGTGCGGAATGCAGGAAATCCATACGAATTTGACTATGCCGCGTTTTGTAGGCGAAACAATATATTTTTCAGGCAGTACTGCAAGCCTCAGCAGTTGCGCTTGTTTGGCAAGGGTTCTGTCGCCGGGCAGCCATTTACAGTGACTGCCCACGACTGGGCGGCAGACAGACTGCGGAGTGCCGTTAAAGACAGTTTGTCTGTGGCTCTGGTGGATGCTATGGTGCTGGGTGACGAATCGGAACTGGACCCGGAACTTACCAGAAGTTGGTCTGCCGCGGGTATCGTTCACGTCATAGCCATATCCGGAGGCAATGTGATGATATTTTTCTGGGTGGTATCTGGCCTTTTCGTCTGGATAAGAAACAACAGATACAGGTGGCTAAAGTTTTTGCTTGCTGTGCCGGCGGTATGGTTTTACGTATTGATGGCCGGCGCATCACCGTCGGCAATACGCGCTGCGGTCATGTTCACATTTCTATCGGCTGTGCTGGTATTCGGGCAGCGGAACAATCCGCTGAATCAATTGTTCGGCTCTGCGTTCCTTATGTTGCTTTGTCAGCCGGAATGGTTGTTTTCAATTGGGTTTCAATTGTCCTTTGTTGCTGTGCTGTCTTTGATATTGTTTTACGACCGCATTTTTCAGTTCGTTCGTCCGGGCAACAGGTGGGTACGGTTGTTGTGGGAGACCATTGCGGCTAGTCTGGCGGCAGAGGTACTGGTGGCACCTCTGGTGATCTATTACTACCACAATTTTCCAGTCCTGTTTTTGGTGGCGAACGTTGTAGCATGGGTGTTTATG
Organism: uncultured Bacteroidota bacterium; assembly: GCA_903926605.1. Taxonomy (GTDB): domain Bacteria; phylum Bacteroidota; class Bacteroidia; order Chitinophagales; family Chitinophagaceae; genus CAIYTT01. The sequence continues at coordinate 3,688 of CAIYJV010000104.1, read as the reverse complement.
GGTTTTGTGCAACTTGCTGCAATGTTGCTGGTGTTTGCAGGTAATGTTCCTTTTGCTGGCGACTTTCTGGCCACAGCGACCGTACGTGCAGTGGTGGTCTTTAATCATTTTATTGACGGTCTGAACCGGCTGAATCCGGAAATGACCCAGCGCATTTCGCTGTCTGCTCCAGAGCTTTGGACGGTATATGCAGCCATTGGCGGCTTTGCTTTTTTTCTGTTACGGAAGAGCCGGAAAGGATTGTTTGCCGGGCTGGCTGCTCTGAATATTTTGGCAGCATTGGGTTGCTGGAGAGAGTGGGCACACCTGAGACAGAATTTTTTTGTGGTGTACAATACAGGCAAGAGTATATATGTCGAGTGTGTAAAAGGTAAGTTTTGCTATGCTGTGGCGGCGGACAGTTTTCCGTTAACTCGGGCAGAATACCTATCCCGGTCGGCACATATACAGTGGCATGTGAATGATCCCTGGCGCGCACCGGGGTGGAATACCGGTGGAGACTGCCTGATTGTTGCAGGTGGTTATACCCTGCTGGTGTGCCAAAATGCGTATAGGTATCATGATCGGTTTCCGGTAGACTATGTGTACGTCAAGGGCATGCGAGTAGACCCTGTTCATCTGGATTCGGTTTTCATTCCCCGGAAAATTATTCTGAGAAGCTGGAGACAAGCAGCGGGATACTGGCAAACAAAACGCGCCCGTGATCTACGGGCGCGCATATTTGTGTTACAAAAACAGGGTGCTTTTGTAAAGGGGGATTATTTAAATCAAAGTGTACGTTTTACTTCTACTTCTTCGAAACCTTCTATGATATCGCCTACTCGTATATCGGAGTAGTTCTTGACAGAAAGACCACATTCGTAGCCCGCGTTCACTTCCTTCGCATCGTCCTTGAAACGTTTCAAGGATGCCAGTTCTCCGGAGTACACCACGATGCCGTCGCGAACAAGGTTGAGCTTTGTCTGGCGGGTCATTTTTCCGTCCAGTACATAACAACCCGCAATAGTACCTATACCGCTGATCTTGTAGATTTCGCGAACCTCGATATTGGAAACCGTCTTTTTCTCGATCTTGGGTTCGAGCAGGCCTTCCATTGCGCTCTTTATTTCGTCTATCGCGTCGTATATGATAGAGTAGGTGCGGATCTCGATATTCTCCTGCGTGGCCAGTTTGGAAGCCTGCATAGAAGGACGTACCTGGAAACCAAGGATGATCGCGTCGGATGCGGTTGCGAGCAATACATCGCTTTCCGTGATCTGGCCCACACCCTTGTGTACCACATTTACGGACACCTCTTCTGTAGAAAGTTTCTGCAGCGAATCGCTCAGTGCTTCTACGGAACCATCGAAGTCACCCTTGATGATCACACCCAATTCCTTGAAGTTTCCGAGCGCAAGGCGACGGCCGATTTCATCGAGCGTTATATGTTTACGAGCCCTGATGCCCTGTTCGCGCATGATCTGAGCGCGGTGGTTGGCAACGTCTTTAGCCTCGTCTTCATTTTCGAACATTTTGAATTTCTCTCCGGCTTGTGGTGCGCCATTCAGACCCAGTACCTGTACCGGAGCTGAAGGACCAGCAGATTTTACCCTTTGTCCACGTTCGTTGAACATGGCCTTTATTTTACCAAAGTTCTGTCCGCACACGATCATGTCGCCCTGATGCAGGGTTCCGTTCTGTACCAGAATGGTAGACTGATATCCACGTCCCTTGTCGAGCGATGCCTCGATCACAGAACCTGTAGCCTGACGATCCGGGTTAGCTTTCAGATCAAGGATTTCGGCCTCAAGCGCTATTTTTTCAAGGAGTGTATCAATATTGGTACCCTTCTTGGCCGATATTTCCTGGCACTGGAATTTTCCACCCCAATCTTCCACGAGTATATTCAACTGTGCCAGTTGTTCCTTTATTTTTTCAGGGTTCGCACCTGGTTTGTCTATTTTGTTGATTGCAAAGATCATGGGCAGATTCGCAGCCTGAGCGTGCGAAATAGCCTCACGGGTTTGTGGCATGATCGCATCGTCTGCAGCTACTACTATCACGGCCACGTCGGCCACTTTGGCACCACGTGCACGCATTGCGGTAAACGCTTCGTGACCCGGTGTATCGAGGAACGTAACTTTTTTGCCCGCTGCGGTAGTAACCTGGTATGCACCTATGTGCTGAGTGATGCCACCGGCTTCGCCCGCAACCACGTTTGCGCTACGTATATAGTCAAGCAGCGACGTTTTACCATGATCTACGTGTCCCATGATGGTCACGATTGGGGCTCTTGGAAGCAGGTCGGCATCGTCGTCTTCAATTTCTTCTTCTTCTTCAATTTCTTGTTCCAGGTTAATGAATTCTACTACATAGCCAAATTCACTGGACACAAGTTCGATCACTTCTGCATCAAGGCGCTGGTTGATTGAAACCATGATACCCAGGCTCATACACTTGCTGATAACGTCAGCAAAACTTACGTTGAGGAGGCTGGCTAATTCGCTGACCGAGATAAATTCAGTTACCTGAATTACATTAGACATTTCGGCGTTTTCGGCGGCCATCCTCTTTTCGGCCATTTCGTCACGCTTGTTCCTGCGGTATTTGGCTTTCAGGTTTTTGCTGCGTGTAGAGCCGGATAGTTTCGCCTGTGTCTCGCGTATCTTGTCCTGAATGGCTTTTGTGTCAATCTCCTGCTGCTGGCCGAGTGGCAAAGCAGGGCGGGGATTTCTTTTGTCTGCATTATTGTCTCTAGTAAACGGCTTTTTGTTGTCCGGACGACCGCCTCCGCCACCCTGAAATCCGCCGGGTCTCTGGAAACCACCTGCACCACCCTGTCCGGGTCTTTGTCCGGCACCACCGCCCTGGAAACCCGGTCCGCGGTTTTCAAATCCGCCTGGTCCGCGATTTCCGGCTGGAGGCCGGTTAAACCCTGGCTGGTCCGGTTTGCCGGGTTCGCCTTTTTTGTCAACAGGTATGCGTTTACGTTTGCGTTTTTCGCCGGCACGTTCACGATCCCGGTTGTCGGGCCGTGCAGAACCTGATGGCTGGCTCACGGGCAGCTCTATTCTGCCTATTATCTTAGGGCCCTCGAGTTTGGGGGCCTTCATTTCTATGTGTTCGGGCTTAGACTGAGTTTCGTCGGGTATCGAGTCTACGACAACAGGCGTTGGTGGTTCAGGCACTACCACAGCCACCGGTTCGGGTGTAGCAATAACTTCCGGTTCTGGTGTTATTTCTGCAGGTTTTGCCGATTTAGTTTTTGCGTGTGCCTTGGTCTCTTTTTTTGCCGGCTCGGGTTCTTCTTCTTTCTTCTTAGCGCCTTTTTTGGGTCTTGAAGAGAGATTCAGTTCGTCCAGATTTATTTTGCCCAGAATGTTTGGGCCCTCAATTTTCCGCGCTTTCAGATCAACGTGTTCTGCTTCCGGAGCTTCTTCTTTATTGTCGGCTTTCGGTGCTTCCTCCGATTTTGCAGATTCCTTTTTGGTATCTGCTTCTTCCACGATCTCTTTTTTTGCTGTTTTGGGCTTTACGGCAGCTGGTTCGGCAGCAACTTCTGCTGGTGCCTGAGTTGCTACAGTTTCTGCAGGTTTTGCAGGTTCTTCGTGCTGTTTGGGTTTTTCTTCCACAACAGTTTGCACGGGAGCAACTGTTTTTGTCGCCACAGGAGCAGGGGCTGGCGTTTCTTCTTTTTTCTCCTTCGGGG
>CAIYJV010000103.1 GCA_903926605.1 uncultured Bacteroidota bacterium | reverse complement strand
CATTCTAATTTGTTTAGGGTCTGCATCGGGCGCCACAAAAAACTCGTACACCATAGAATTGGCTTCCGAGGACACCCGCATATCCACACCACGATAAAGCCCGCTATACAAAAGAGCCAAATTGGGATGAATGCCGGATTTCCACTTTTCGGGTTTGTTGCCCAGGAAATAATTATAATAAGTTTTTTGCGGCTCCAACCCTTTTACTTCAGGCTTTTCACAACCATCAAAGGTAACCTTGTACACATGAAAACGCATTAGTGGCGGCGTGCGTAGCAAACCCACGTGAAACGAGTCTATTCGCCGGGTGTTTTGCTCTGCGCAAAGCACATACCGGAAGCCATCGTTTTCCAGGAAGACTTCTCCACCCTGCGTGATCGCTTTATAGCGAAACCAATCACTCCACTGGCCCTTGTTCTCAATGAACTCAACGGCAGTTTGCGCACTGACCGGAAGGGCAAAAAGGACGAAAAAGTATAATAAAAAGAGTTTGCATCTTTGCATCTGAAAAATATTTGATCCGGGTGCAAGTAAAGTTAGGTAATTTATTCCACTTAAAAGTAATGACAGAACGCCCAGACTACCTAAATATCGCACAAAAACTATAGCTGTAGGCGAGGGCGAGTTATACTTACGCATTTTATTAATTATTAATTAGTATGCAATTTCTTTAGTGTCGTGTTTTCCACCTGTATCCCGGTGACAGTCGAATTTGTCTGCGGTTTGGGTCATCGCCTGTTTTTTGAATATGGATTATTATATTTGCCCCATGATACTATCGGACTCCCGAATCCTGGAAGAAATTGAAAAAGGAACTATTGTCATTGATCCGTATGACCGCAAAAATCTGGGCTCAAACTCCTACGATGTGCATCTGGGTAAATACCTGGCGGTATATAAGGACCAGATCCTGGATGCCAGAAAACACAATACGATAGAGCATTTCGAAATACCCGAAGACGGTTATATTATTCACCCCGGCCTTTTGTATCTGGGCGTAACATTGGAATACACAGAGACGCATGCACATGTGCCGTTCCTGGAAGGTAAATCAAGCACGGGACGACTTGGCATTGATATTCATGCTACAGCCGGAAAAGGCGATGTGGGTTTCTGCAATGCGTGGACTCTGGAGATATCCTGTGTACAGCCTGTAAGGATATACACCGGTATGCCCATTGGCCAACTGATCTATTTCCCGGTAGACGGCGAAGTGGTAAATAAGTACAATACCAAGTCTAATGCTAAATACACATCGCGCACCATTTACCCGGTAGAGAGTATGATGTGGAAGAACAAATTCTGATTTGCCTTTTATTCTTTTACAAATCTTTTTGTGACTGTTGTTCCGGACACAGTATTGGTCAGTTTCAGAAGGTATATGCCTTTAGAAAGTTGTGTAAGGCTTATTTTTTGCGCGTTGCCGGACAATACCTCTGAACTTAATACCACGTTGCCGGTGAGGTCGGTAATAAAGGCACTGTAATTTTCAGTGCCTTCCAGTTCCAGAACGTTCCTGACGGGATTGGGGAAAATATGAATGTCGCCTGCAGTAAGCACCACCTTGCTATGGGTGGGTGGCGCAGACCTCAAACTACCTGTAGCCAACAATACACCCGAATCCAGTATGTGATCGGTAACATCGGCTACGCCTATTTTCAATGAATAGGTATCCAATGGGTTTACTCCTGCTTTGGCGGTGAGTGTGGTGGTAAGTCCGTCGTAAGTAATATAAGAACCTGTGGTATTGTTTATATAATAGTCACAGAAAGGTGCTCCCGCTCCCAACGCACTACACGTACTAAGCGTGTAGCCAGCACTAGCGCCACAGTTAATGCTGTTGATACATACAGGAATATTGGTGCCCGGCACCCTTGCCATATTATATGGCGTAGTATAGCTGCCACCGGAAATAAAGAATCCAAAAACGTCATTGAAAGGAGAGCAGGTATAACTGGTGTACTCCTCAGAGCCGAACACATAATCAAAACTAATTGTGTCACCACTTGGAACAAAGCTAAATTGCAGTATGCAAGCGTCGTAAGTCGGGCCGCCGGCAATTAACGTAAGGTCTGAATCACCAGCTGAACCAATACTGGTTGATGCGAAATTGGATGCCGGACCATCTATGCCCACGTTGCTACCGGAAGTCATCGCCGTCCCATTGGTAAGAACGATACCAGAACCGAATCCCAGCGTAGTGCCGGAAGCTGTAAATTCTCCATATGACTCCGGACCGCAGGTCAGCGTTTCACCAAACACGACTACGCCGGTACCATTCAATCGGTTAACTAGATTTGCGGCCGTATAGCCTGTAGTTACTGTAACCTGCGCCTGGCAAGGCGTAGAAGGATTCAACGATCCTAAAACAAAAGCACCAGCGATGCCCAATGTCCTTATGGAAAAAAGATGTTTGATGGTGTTCATGTTATACGGATTTACTTGATTCTAGAAACAAATATAAGAAGTTTGAATCAAACTACAGAAAATTTATCTGTATTGCACCACCGGCAAGATTCCGGAAAAACAATTTCCACCGGCTGGAGAATAAACCGGCTGGATAAAAACAACTTTACAGAAAGTAACCAGACTATAGACCGTGGTGCTGCTTGAGACCGGAGCAAATATTTTTTACTATACCGGGACCTTCGTAAATGAAGCCGGTATAGATCTGAACCAGCGAAGCACCGGCTTTTATTTTCTCAAGTGCATCGGCTGCGGTAAACACGCCTCCGCAGGCTATGATCGGAATTTTGCCTTCCGTTTTTTCATGGATATAAGCAACCACCTCAGTAGACCGTTTGCGCACCGGAGCGCCACTCACCCCACCCGCTCCGTACTTCGTAAGCATATCGCCGGGAGAAATAAGGCCATAGCGGCTGATGGTAGTATTTGTGGCCACAATGCCGTGCAGACCCACTGTTTGGATTATGTCTATGATGTCGTCCAGTTGCTCGGTCGTGAGATCCGGGGCAATCTTTAGCAGTACGGGTTTGCCGGTTATCTCGTGTTCTGCATGTATAGATTCTTCGCCCTGGCCCATTTCCGTATTCAGTTCGAGCAGGCGGCGCAGTAACCGGGTCAGCGGTTCTTTGTCCTGAAGTTCTCGGAGGCCGGGCGTATTAGGGCTGCTCACATTTACAATAAAGAAGTCCACATAGGGATATAGCTCTATGAAACACTTTTCGTAGTCGCTAACCGCATCTTCGTTGGGGGTGTCTTTGTTCTTGCCGATGTTACCACCTATTATAATGCGCTCTTTGCGCTTGCTGAGGTTGACGGCGGCGAAAGCAGCACCCTCATTGTTGAAACCCATACGGTTGAGCAGGGCTTTGTCGAGAGGTAATCGGAATAAGCGGGGTTTAGGATTGCCGGGTTGCGGTCTGGGCGTAACGGTTCCTATCTCTACAAATCCGAAACCGAGACAAGAAAGCGCATCTGTATATTCGGCATTTTTATCAAAACCACCGGCGAGGCCAATGGGATTTGGGAATTCCAGTCCCCACAGTTTCCGCTTCAGGAAGGGATCCTGAATTCCGTACAACTTCATTATCCACTTCCGCAAAAAGGGAACTTTGTATGCGAACAGCAGGCGCTGCATTACCCAATTATGTACTTTTTCAGGGTCGAAGTAAAAAAAGAATTTGCGCAGGAGCGGATACATACGTTTGCAAAGATAGTCCCGCGAGGCCGTACTAAACAATGACAAAAAATGCAAATGTTAATATGAAGTGATTTTTTGGGGTTTAGGATGAATACGGCACTGGAGGGAAACTAGCGCCCAACCAGGGGATCTCAGTCTTAGGTTTGTGATACGATAAAAAATGGATGAATGGCAAAAGCAGGTAACTCCACTGGCGCGGGTTTTCCGCAGGATAACCCGTGTCTATATAATATGCCGGTCTCCGACCGGAATTCAAAGTACAACAGATGAGTGCGTTCCACCAAGTGCAGGTATCCTGAAATTCTAAAACCCCATCTCCCACGTCCTTCACAGTCATACAGCCGAAAACACTTCGATCCACTGCCTTGGTAAAATGTTTAGCTTTATCAAGATGATAGCAGTCCTAGCCTTATTGGCACTTCCGGATGCCCTCTCTTTCGGAATTGCAATCCGAAAGCCGATGGTACAGGATTTGCAACCCCTGTCTCCACTATTGCTCCGCAGGGCCACTTTTAACAATCCAAAGCTGCCACTTCGCAACTGGTATTCAAATATACAATGTTGAACGTAGAATAGTAGATAAATAAGAAGAATGCTCAATTGTGGGTATCGGCGCAGCGATGCTAAACTTGTTTGCCGATCGGGAGATTGGCATCCCCAGGGAGGTAGACCGAGGCAAAGCCTAACTAGGGTATGCATCCTGTAATTTCAATCCTACAATTTCCTTGTTCTGACTTTTTTTGTAGATATTGTAGTAAAAAAAGGACGTTCAAAGTGCTGTGTTTTTAACAGTCGAACAAGGGACTCTGCGATTTCACGGTATTCAAAAAACGAATACCTTAAGAACAAAACGCTTAGGTCTTTTATGTGGTGAGCAAATACCCATTCGCCAAAGTCTTTATCTTCTGTAAGCAAGATGTAATCATCTTCTATCGCCATTTGAATTACACGTTCATCTGTAACACCACTGGCAATTTCCAGTACGGAAATAATCTCAAAACCGGCATCGCGCAACGATGAAATAATAAAGCCGTGAACATTTTCGTCGGCTAAAATCATGCTGCAGCTATTAGCGTTTCGTTTGAGGCCACATCGGCTGCATAGGCTAAAACAGCCTGTATTTCTATCTGGGTAAGATTTGGGTAGGCTAAAATAATCTCGTCTACAGTAGCGCCTTCCGACAATCTTGTCAACACCAATGCAACGGTTATCCGTGTACCTTTAACCACAGGTTTACCTAACAAAACATCACAATTAGATTCTATATAATCTTTATAGTTCATGAATCGAATTTGCATCAAATTTACTAAATTTTGTCATTAGTCCTCAAAACGGTTATCGGAGATGATGTAGAAATAAGAATGGACACCAAAATGGGAGACTTCGCGACTGGTCGCTGGCGGTAAACTTCCACTACACTCTTGCGTTCGGAGCCACCACTGGCGCGGGTTTTCCGCAGGATAACCCGTGTCTATTTAAATATGCCGGTCTCCGACCGGAATTCAAAGTACAACAGATGAGTGCCTTCCACCAAGTGCGGGTATCCTGAAATTCTAAAACCCCATCTCCCACGTTCGTCACAGTCATACAGCCGAAAACACTTCGATCCACTGCCTTGGTAAAATGTTTAGCTTTATCAAGATGATAGCAGTCGGAGACTTGTTGGCACTTCCGGATGCCCTGTAGTAACATCGGTAGAACAAGCACATAGTAATTTGTTAGAAAATCATTTTATTAAATACATACTTTGGATTGTCAGGTGTTTTTGAGTCTACAACTTCCTCTGAAGGAATGCCAAAAAAGCCAAATTTAAATCCTAATGCCATTATCTCTTTTACCTCTTCAACAGAAGAAAAATACTCCGCTGCATCCGTGCGCATCAGCATTCGTCTGTATATCTCATCAGAATTCATTGGTTCGTAGCAATAGGTATTTTCCGCCTCCCAATATCGGAATTCCGCACTTCCAATCCTGAGGAAAGGTGTCAGAACAAAAAATACCTTTGCAATCATAACTCGTTCTAGTGAATGAAGATTTGCTCCTTCGCCAATTTGTAATCTCGGCAGCCCGTTTTCCTGATATTCTGCTTTCACAAGGGGCAGGTGTTTAACCCACTCATGTGTTTCATATGTTTTTCTTGCTTGTTCTAGGAAATACCTACAGGCACTGTCTTCATCAGTGAAATATTTTTCAGATATTAGACATCCTTTTTCATCCAATAGGTAGATGTGCCAGCGATCGGGTGGCTCATGCTCAAAATTTAACGCTTGGCGAGTTGGGTAGTCAAAACTAAAACTTTCGGGCATCCCAAATTTATCTAATAACGACTTTAGTTCATATTTGTTCATATAGATTATATGTATTAATTAAAAATATCATACCTTCGAAATTGCAGACGAAAGCCGTTAGTAATGTAATCCCAGTTCCCCCCTCTGCCATGAGAGCTCCGCAATTGCATTCGTGTCGTTGCTAATTATGGCACTTCGCAACTGGTATTCAAATATACAATGTTGAACGTAGAATTGTCGCCAAATCGGAAGAAAGCACAACTGTGT
>CAIYJV010000102.1 GCA_903926605.1 uncultured Bacteroidota bacterium | reverse complement strand
GTCGGGTAAACCCGATGCACAAAAGCCCAATCGAGCCCACAATAGGAATATGCTACAATAATTCTCAAAAATCCCACTAATCATCAGAATCCCAGTTCAAACATTTTATTGTCTGAACTGGGATTCTTGAGATGGGTGGGATGGGTGGGATGGGCGGGGTTTCACCACCAAAAATATACCACCGGCAAACTCCCCGCCTGTCAAGGAGGAGCCGATGGAACAAAGCGCGCAGCCTTTGTGCCATCGGGGGTGGTCGCTGTCGGGTAAATCGGATGCACAAATCCCTAACAAGCCCACAATAGGAATACACCAAAATAAATCTCAAAGCCCTACTGATCGCCGGAATCGCAGTTCAGACAAAACATACCGGGTAGTCCCCTACGGGAGACTACCCGGGTACGGAAATATAAACCAACGACATTTCACCACATATAGCCGACACAAGCCCAACAGTTGAGCCCATGATGGCGCATGTGTTTTCGCCAAAGAGAACTCTTCCCGACGTTGAGTGCAGTTATTATTCAAGCCCACACCGAGCAGACCAATCGAAAACCAGAAGCGGCGGAAATACCCGTCGCCACAGCGCCCAATAGCTCCGTACGCTATACGCGCAGAGCGATCCCCGGCGCACGCGGAGCAATTGCGCCGGGGTGCCCTTTTCTTTGGTTCGTTTCTTTTGGGCAAGCAAAAGAAATGAACAAAGCCAAACCGATGCCCAAAAGCCAAATCGAGCCATAATAGGAATATGCCAAAATAAATCTCAAAAATCCCACCAATCATCGGAATCCCAGTTCAGACAAACTTTTTTACGCGCAAACGATCCCTTCGGAACAACCGTAGCAAATCAGATACAAAATAAGTACTCCTTTTTTAACAGAAATGAAAATCCAACTAAGTTGCAGAAACTGTACTTTCGCGTTTATAAAAACGCTTTAAGAAGCCGGTACTGTGAACTGGCTATTAACTTTTATACCAACCCATGGCGATACTAGGTCATCTAATAGCAAGATCACTGCGCCTCCGTAAGAAATTCACCCTTCCGGTAGCCGCTCCCATCACCTATCAACGTCACGCCCTCCGGCAACTACTGGAACGGGGCCAATACACCGCCTTCGGAAAACACTACGGTTTTGCTGAAATACTGAGCCGCGAAATAGATTTTATGCGTGCATTCCGTGAACGGGTGCCTGTGTGTACCTATACCGAAATGAACGACAACTGGTGGTACCGCAGTCGCGAGGGAGAGGAAAATGTGACCTGGCCCGGCAAGGTAAAGTACTTCGCACTCAGTTCGGGCACATCAGATGCCGCCAGCAAGCATATCCCCGTTACCCAGGACATGATCAAGTCGATCAAGAAAGTCGGCTTTAAGCAGATCTACTCGATGGTGAATTTTAAGATCGAGCCCGTAGCACTGGAAAAGGGCATCCTGATGCTGGGTGGCACCACCAGCCTGTTTGAGAAAGGAGAATATTACGAGGGCGACATGAGCGGGATCAGCGCCAAGAATATGCCCAAATGGGTATCTTCCCTGCTTTACAAACCCGGTCAGCGCATCTCTAAAAGGCCACAATGGGAAGACCGCATCCGTCTGATCGTGGAGAATGCCGAAAAGTGGGACGTGGGTATTGTGTGCGGGGTTCCGGCATGGGTGCAGATTGTTCTGGAAAAAGTAATAAAGCATTATAACGTTAAGAACATACATGACATCTGGCCCAACCTGCGTATATATATACATGGCGGTGTGGCGATAGATCCGTACCGGGAGAGTTTCAAAAAGCTGTGGGGTAAGCCTATGACCTTTATTGAGACCTATATGGCTTCAGAAGGTTCGTTCGGTTTTCAGGCCCGTCCCGGTGCCGGCATCAAGCTGGTGCTGAATGCCGGCGTGTTCTATGAGTTCATCCCGTTCAACGAAAAAAACTTTAACGACGACGGCAACCCCAAACCCGATCCGGAAACCTACCTCATCAATGAGGTGAAAGAGGGCGTAGACTATGCCGTAGTGCTGAGTACCTGCGCCGGAGCCTGGCGATACATTATCGGCGATGTGCTGAGGTTCACCAATGCCAAAGAATATGAGATCAATATTGTAGGACGTACCAAGCAGTTCCTGAGCCTGTGCGGCGAACACTTGTCTGTAGACAATATGAACAAGGCCGTAGAGGTGGTATCTCATAAAACAGGGATCAACATACGGGAATATACGGTGTGTGGTTTCCCGCACGGCAGCCGATTTGCACACCGCTGGTACCTGGGTTGCGATGACCCCAAGGCCGACAAAACCCTGATCACCAAACTGCTGGACGAGGCCCTATGCGAACTGAACGATGACTATGCCGTAGAACGCACATCTGCACTAACCGAAATTTTTTTAGAATTGCTGCCGGAAAGTGTATTTTTCGACTATCTGAAACATAAAGGCAAGGTAGGTGCCATGATCAAATTCCCCCGGGTATTGAAAGGCGCGCAGCTGGACGACTGGAGTAATTTTGTGGCAGGCAGATAATAACTCAGTGAACAAAGACTATGTTGAAGATAGTCTTATTTTTTATACAATTAAAAAACCAATTTAAATCGTATGAAAGTAATGATCATCATGGGTTCGCAATCAGACGAAACCGTTATGAAGGAGTGCAGTAACTGGCTGAGCTGGTTCGGTATTGAAAACGAAATGGTGATAGCCTCTGCTCACCGTAACCCGGACAGGGTGCGTGAACTGATGGTAAATGCCCGCGCCAACGGATATGGTGCCGTGGTAGCCGCCGCTGGTATGGCTGCTGCGCTGCCAGGTGTATGCGCTGCCTATACATCGCTGCCCGTACTTGGCGTGCCGCTTGAAGGTGGACTGCAAGGTGGCATAGATGCTCTGTACAGTATAGTACAAATGCCGGCAGGACTACCTGTGGGTACGCTGGCCGTAGGCAAGGCCGGAGCGCGCAATGCCGCTGTAATGGCCGCCCGGATATTTGCTTTGTCGGACGCTGCTGTGGCTGAAAAAGTAGAAGCGTTTAAAGCGCAGGGCTACAAGATCTGATAAAGGAAAAACATAAAATGTGCATCGGATGTGAATAGTAACAATCCGGTAATTTTTCGTGCCACAAATAGGTTGTACGTTTAAGGTATAAATAAAATCAACTTGACAGAAAACATCATTAACCTGGAATCGGTTAATCCCATCGAGTTTTTCGGGATCAACAACAGCAAGTTCGAGATATTGAAACGCAAGTTTCCATTGCTCAAAATACTATCCAGAGGAACCCAGATAAAAATAAGCGGTCAACCCGAGGAGGTAAACTCGGCACAGGTGAAGATAAACCAGGTGATACAATACCTGGAGCGGAACGGCCACATGTCTGAAACCTTCTTTTCCAGGTTGCTGGGTGATGAGGAATTTCCGGAAAATCCGGTAGAAGACCCTATCAACAATGATGTGCTGGTGTTTGGACCCAACGGTAAAATAGTGCGGGCTCGCACCCGCAACCAGAAACTGATGGCACAGGTATCTGAAAAAAGCGATGTGGTATTTGCCATTGGCCCGGCCGGTACAGGCAAGACCTATACCGCCGTGGCTCTGGCAGTGAGGGCGCTAAAAAACAAGTCTGTCAGAAAAATTATCCTGACCCGCCCCGCAGTAGAGGCCGGAGAAAGTCTGGGTTTCCTTCCCGGCGACCTCAAGGAAAAAATTGATCCCTATCTGCGCCCACTGTACGATGCCCTTGACGATATGATACCCGCCGACAAGCTGAACTACTATATGACCAACCGCGTGATCGAGATTGCGCCACTGGCCTATATGCGCGGCCGTAC
>CAIYJV010000101.1 GCA_903926605.1 uncultured Bacteroidota bacterium | reverse complement strand
GATGCCAGAAGAATATTGCTGGATGAAAAACTACGTGAAAGCTACGACCGCGAGTATAGGTATCAGGAAGCAAGGGGATTGTTGCCAAGTTTTATCCTAGCAGACAATCAACAGGCAGTAAATGATCCTGTTGAAGACCTGCTCCAAAATATAGTTAATAATAAAGCTCGTAATTATAGTTCAAAAAGGATTGACAAGAGACCAGAGCCGGCAGCCGTTATTCAGAAGCCTGAAATTCAATACCCGGAGCATGAACTAAGCAACGTGTACTGCTGTTTGGTAGATGAACGACCAACTCTGGAGGCAGTACTTTGGAATGCACTAATAAAAGTTGTTAAGACAGAAACATTCAAATCTTTGGCATACCTGTTTTTAATCGGGACGTTTTTTTATTTTTTGAAACGGTAGTATGAGGTAATTTCGGAAACTACTGAACTTGGTAGAAGAAATTATTTTTGAAAGTTCCCAAACGTGTGTCAAATCTGAATACAAAGCGACGAAATTGTCTCCACTTTTCATTTTGATTGTTTTCATAAATTTATACCTGAATGAGGGTGATATTCCTAATTGTTGGCATGGTAGTTGGGCAAACATTGTTTGGGCAGGTAAACCTCGTGAGAAACGGCGGGTTTGAACAGTATTCTCAATGCCCAACAGGATACGATCAAATCAGGTATGCGAATTTCTGGACTTCAATTGATACAAATTGGACGTTAATGAATTGCGCACCAGAATATTGTAATAGTTGCGCAACTAGTCTTGTAGGTGTTCCTAATGGCCAATGTTACCATCACTATGCACGTTCTGGAAGTGGTTTTGCTGAAACTCGTTTATTCGTTCATGTTCCATCTGATTCAACATTCATTGAGCGAGATTATCTCCAGGGGCAATTCATTGAAAATTTATCGGATGGGAAAAACTATTGCATTACGTTTTACGTTATTCTCAACCAAGGATCGCAATATGCTATTAATAAAATTGGCGCATATATAGACGACGGCTCAATTGATTCTGGTCAGAATAGTAATAGTTGTGCGTCACCACAAACAGCGTTTTCTCCTCAGATTATTACTAGCGGCAATATTAGTGACACCCTAAATTGGGTTAAAATACAAGGGCGCTATACAGCCATCGGCAACGAAAAATACATTACGATAGGCAATTTTGCTTCTCAATCTGAAGTTGACACAATAAGTCAATTGGGTGTTATTTGGTGGTGTGGTGAAAGTTCTTATTATTCAATAGACGATGTAAGCGTCATAGAAGGCAGCACAGTGGCCAACGCAGGTACTAGCCAGTGGGTATCGCCGGGCAGTGATAGTGCATTTATAGGCATACCGGATGAGGGCTTGCCCACAACCTGGTATATTGCTGGCAACCCAAACCCAATTTGTTATGGCACAGGAGGGTTTAAGGTTCACCCGGACACTACCACAAGTTATGTCGTCACACTCGATCTTTGTGGCAATGTTACAAGCGATACTGTTACTGTTTTCGTGGGCCGGGCAAATGTGCCAATTCCCAGCTACCTGAACAAGGTGAACCTTTACCCAAATCCAACTACCCATGAACTGCATATAGACGGAGCGACCGGATGTATAATACGGTTGTATGACTTGGTTGGCCGGGTCGTGAGGATTCTGGAAAATGCCGGAATAAAACAAACGCTGGATATGAGCACACTACCACCTGGCGTTTATTCTCTGCAGGTATCTGACCCTGTAACAGGTGAAAGGTTGAGCAGAAGGGTTGTGAAACAGTAGTTACCAGACAATTTTTGCGCCTATCCCTTTTAGTACATTTTTCTATTTACAATATAAAATCATTATGTATAGCTGATATTTAATATCGTATTAATACCTGCAAATATTCCATTGTTAGTACCCTGAAGTGACCGACTGGTTGAACGATAGAAATGGGCAGACAGCGCAATGTCCACGTTGTGGTATTGATTCGGTTATTGGTGATGCTTCAATGATGCCCGCTGGTAATCCTGACTTTTGGTTGGCGATGAGGCGATATTGGTTTTATTGAAATGAGACTCCCCAAAAACATTTTTAAAATGAAACTTCCCATTTCGGGAAGTTTTTTGTATTTTTGTACCAATATGAGGATCATAGCCAAAAGCACACTTAAAGCATTTTGGGAAAAGCCAGAATACAAAGATGCAGAGCAGCAATTAAAGGCTTGGTATAAAGTCATTAATGAACGGGATTGGAATAGCCCACATGAAATTACCAGTTACTTTACTGATTCTGACCAAGTTGGAAATGGAAGGATCGTATTTAATATTTGTAGGAATAAATATAGGCTCATAGTATTCTTTAGGTATGATATTCATCTTGGTTTTGTGAAGTTTATCGGCACCCACAAACAATACGATAAGATTAACGACATAAAAAACATTTAACTTTTAAAACCACTGACAATGAGACATAGCGAAATAGAAGTTAAACCGATTAGGACAAAGAAGGATTACGAGCATACAATGAAGCTGATTGAATCACTTTTAGATTGTCCTCCAAAATCAAAAGATGCAGAGGTTTTAGAAGTTCTTTCTATTCTTGCCGATGAGTATGAAAATAAGCATTTCCCAATTGAAACCCCTGATCCAATTGAGGCAATAAAATATAGAATGGAGCAATTGAATCTATCTCAAAAAGACCTTGCCAAGTATCTTGGTGGAGAGAATAGGGTGTCTGAGGTATTAAACAGAAAGAGACCTCTTACACTGAAAATGATTAAAGCCCTCTATCTAAATTTACATATTCCTGCTGAAGCATTACTCGCTTAAAATCTATGCAAGAAATCTGCAGGAATAATCAACAAATACTAGCAACTTAGCGACAAAAAAGGAAAGCCAATTATGTATTGATCTGTTGAAAATCAATGGGTAAGAACAAAAAGCAATCGCTCCGATTCCAATCAAGAACGCTACATAGTTGATTGTTTTAAAATGAGTAGGATACTCAATCACTTTATTGGTAAAATCTGCCGGTAGCTTGTGAATTCTGACGGGTAATGAAGCTGATACCGGCAGCAGTAAAGGCGGCAAACTGCCGATAATTATTGTATCCTTTGTCAAAGACAATGTAGGAGCCGGTCGGCAGGGAAAGATGTTTGTATATAAGCTGGTCGTGATCTGCGGCTGCATCGAACTGAATGAAGTAGGGCATCATTGAAGATGCCTCTATGACGGTATTCTTTTTAATGCCGCCCTTCTTCTTGCCATTGGCAGAATACCTGCCAGAAGTCTTTAAAATGGCCTTGAACAGGCTAAAAACCGTTGCATCCAATAAAAACAGCTTTTGAGTGATTGCCTTAGGCAAGGTGCTGTCCGACAAAGATGGTTTATACAATTTGTAAAGATATTCATATGTTTGTTTGAAAACAGATGACGGGCGTTGCCGGTTGCCATCACTGAGCGTGCTTCGGGGAGGTACATATTCTATCCCCAGGTGGTTGAGTTTGCCTTGAGCAATACTAAGACCAGCGCTGATCTCACGTAGAGACGTGCATCCTGATAAAGTACAGTACAGCATACTTATGAAATGCTCATAATAATGTAACCTCTTGTAATAGCGGTTCGCATTAGTCTGCCGGATTACAGGAGCCAAAACAGACTTGTTACATAATGATGTCACCTGTCCGAATAGGTGCTGTCCGATAAAATTTGTACTTTGGTTCATCGTTCTTGTTGTGTGGTAACTCCAAGATACGAAAAAGGGGCGGCTTCGGCTACCCCTTATTTATTTTTGTCGGACAACAGTGCTTGGAAATCAAAAAAACAAAGCCAGGGTGCTTAAGCACGCATTTGAGCAAATAAAATAGTGAAATTTAGACTGCTTTTTATATTTTTACAGCAAAACGATGTTGATATGAATATACATAGGTCTGCAGTATTGTCCATCTTGGTTCTGATCGTGTTAATTCCATCGGTAGGATTTGGACAATTCCGCAACTGGGATCGGTTTGAATTGGGTGGAAATTACGTGATGGCAACGGGCAATTTCAGCGGCGTCTCTACACTGAACGACGCAAATGGCAGGTTTATCGGAGATACATCGGTAAAGCGGTCTATCACAACATCTATTGGTTATGGAGGTTTTATCGGCACCTGTATACCCTTCAAGCGTTTAGGACATGAAAGTATTTGGGCCATCAGCCTCGGTATTACCGGCAATATGCTCACATGGTCTGACGTGAACTCGGTTTATACTGCCGGAAGCCTAACCCCCAATACCACTTCTGGCGTGGGAACGCTAAATGCGATGACCATACAGATAGGTGTGCCATTTGGAGTAGAATACAAGGTGGGTACAGATGCGATCAAATCTCAACGTTCGCGCCTTGGTGCATCATTCGGAGCAGGGTTTATACCAATGGTAAATGGTACTACACTGGTGGGGGTGAAGGATTATGACGAACACACCACAGGGTATCATTTTGGGTTCAATCCTTATGTGAAGGCCGAAGTAGCAGCGTATGCAGGTATTTGTTTCAAGCTCCGGTTAACAGCGTCCTACGGCAAGTTGAACTATTTGTTTGAAAACTACAATGTTGGCAAGTACACCGACGGCGCATTCCATATCACTGGTCTGATGAATATCACAGGCAGTCTTATTCTGATGCCGTTTTCTTACCGCTGGACCGAGCATAGCTGGTTCAACACTTACGACACCTACAATCCGTTTGACAAGTTACATTAGTCGGCAAATAGTTAAGAAAGGTTATGGGGTTTCATTTTCCTGGTTATGAACCAGAAAGCGAGCCATATTGCGAATCCGACTAAAGAAAGAATTAGGCCTGTACGAAAATAAGTCATAGCGTAAACCATCCGGATCGTATGATTTCCGGGTGAGATGAGCGTGCCACAAATACCTCCGTTCAGTATCAGAAGTCGTGCAGGTTTTTCATCTACAAATAGTTTCCAGCCTTGATCATAAGGTATAGAAAGGTACATGATTTCCCGGCGTTTTGCAGTGACGTTTCCGGTGATGAGTTCGTCAGTATGGCTGGTAAGCTGCAATGTGTCCTGAAGCATGTTAGCCCGATTTTGCGCCAAAACTTTTATTTCACGAACTACTTCTGGTTCTGCCAAACTATCAGATAGCAATGTGTCTGAAAGTTGTAGCTCCGTCAGTTTGGGTAAAAGAGGTACATCTGCGTCGTTGACAACAACAGATTTTGTTGCGATACATGATTTCTGAAAAGCTGATAATTTGGAAAAGTTGCTCATCCGAAAAAATGCAGTGGAGGTAAATCCGAACGGTAGACATAAATTATTCCGGTATACAGTTACCGCTCCGGATTTGCATATAGAATCGGCCATCAGGTACCAAACAGGGCTGAGGCGACGCTTGATTAAAAAATAACGAACCAGATTTTGCGATTCGAAGACCGGATGCCCAGTAAGACCCTTGGACCACCTGGATTCTGTTTCGCTGTGTGGGTCTGAAATGCCACAGGCTTGCATGAAATTGATGTAGTGCAATTGGTTGAACGAACCATAAGAGCTGGTGCCATTGTAATCCTGCATCAAACCATCATTATAAGAACGGTACAACGCTGGCGCTGAAAAATAGTTTTTATCTATCCTGTAAAATCCTGAATCGAGTTTAGAAAGCAATTTAAGAGCATCCTTAGTGTCGTCATCATACCCATGTCCCGCAGAAATACTGGAAGCAGGAACAGATTTCCAACTGTTCACGGTTGAGCCGGTGAAACAAATCGTTTCAGTGGCGACGACCAGCAACAGAGCCCAATGATAGACCACATGCTCAGTGCCCTGATGCAGCAAATAGAAGATCCCGCCATAGGAAATCAAAAAAATAAGAGCAAAAAATTGTTGTGAACGATTGACTACATTATTGTCGTGGAAGTACGGAAAAAAAAGGATTACAGTGAGTACAAAAATAGTGGCACCAAGCAGTTTGATGTTTAGTGTTCGGTTGCAGATCAGATCGTCCAGAACAAACATAGCTGGAATCCATAAAGCTACTGCTACAAAAAAGGAAAAAACCCGGTAATAGTTACCTGTAAAAAGCCAGAAAGCATACCGAAAAGACGGGAAAATAAGCGGTAGTATCCAAACTAAGTACAGTAAAGTAAAACCGATTATTTGTTTTCGGGATAGTTTTCTGAAGAACTGCGGTGCCAAAAGCAATGCGGGAATACCGATCCAGAACATAGGAGACTCAAGCGTATTGTGCCAGCCATGAAAATTATCGGGAGTTCCGGTCATGTCATTGGAAAAGAAGCGAAGCAGTGTTGCTCCGATCTGGTCGAATGGCATGTGTGCCCGAACAGGTCTTTTCATCAGTGTATGAGCAACTGAATTATTACCACCGATACGTGGATTTTTAATAAGTCCGGCAATGTTTTCTAACAGGAATGGCCCGCTGGCCGCAAGACCAATCGCTGCAAGGCCGACTCCCTTTGTCACCAAGTTGCGAACAGCAGGCCACGTCAGTGTGTGTGTGTGCAAAAGTCTGAATAATGCGTAAAATGCCAAAAAAATTCCAAAGAAATAGGCGTTGAGCGGCATGGTCAGACCGATCAGGAAAAACGGCAATGGGAAAAGCACCCATTTGTTATGCTGAAAGAGCAATTCAAAAGCCAGAAGCATTAGTACGAAGTTGAGCACTTCGAAAGAGAAAAAATGCCACACCCCTCCAATGATCATATAGCTGCAGAACGAAAAAGAGATGCTACCCACAACTGCGGACAAATATTGAAATTTTAGCGTTCTCAGATAAAAAAACACCAATATCGCAGTGGTGAGAATTTTGGCCAATTCAATATAAACAAGCCCGCCTGCAATACTTGATCTACCCGTAAAAAAAAGCACTAACTCGAACGGATCGCGCAAAAAAAACGGGAATGTGTTTTGCCCCATGCCGTAGTTGAATGACCATCCGGGAAGTCCGTGGGCGGGAAAGGTTTTTGCTACATTGTACAGATAGGGGTATAAGGCGACAATAGAATCGCAACCTATACCGCTAAACAAGTAGTATTTATTCCCAATAATGTAGGACTTAAATACAAACAGCAAAATCAACGTGACCACAGCAACCAAGAAAACAATCCCCGATTTTCCAGGATCGGTGAAAAAATCCAGATTTTCAAATAGTCCTGAATTGTCTTCATCCTTTTTGAGACGGTCAAAAATATTTTGCTTTTTTTCGGACATTGAATAAAGGTAATATTGGACCTGATAAATAGTGTTGTTCCACTAAATTAATACTTTCAGCAACCGCGCCAGGGGATACAAATGCGCTACCACCTTAACAGCGATGATATTGCTGCGGCAACTTTATCAGCATTGGGTAGCATGGCCGCTTCCAGTCCGGTATTCATGGGTACACAAGGCAAATCGAGTGCACCTACTGTCTGCACCGGAGCGTCCAGGTTTTTGAAACAATTGCGTGCGATACGTCCCGCAAGTGCCTCGCAGAACGAATTGCGTAATTGCTCTTCTGTCAGCACCAAGCACTTTCCGTGCTTGTTTACTGTGGCATAGATCAGGTCTTCGTCCAATGGGTAAATGGTACGGATGTCTATCACTTCGACCTGGCCGGGGAAATGTTTGGCGGCATTTTTTGCCCAGTACACGCCCATGCCATAGGTAATGATACAAATAGATTCTCCGTTTTCTATGCATTCCTCATCGGCTGCAAGTGCCACAGCACCCTTGCCAAAGGGAAGTATATAATCCCTGTCGGGTTCCACCATTTTGGCTTCTTCGGTTCCTGGCACTTTGCTCCAGTAGAGGCCCTTGTGTTCCAGCATTACAACAGGATTACCGTCCAGCACTGCGGCTTTCATGAGGCCTTTTATGTCTGCCGCGTTTGAAGGGTAGGCTATTTTTATACCTTTTATCGTTGCCAGTGTACTTTCTACGCTACCGCTGTGGTACGGGCCACCGCCGCCATAGGCGCCAATGGGAACCCTTAATACCATGGATACAGGATACTTGCCACAAGTAAGATAGCAGGATTTACTGATCTCGGTAACTAACTGGTTCAGTCCCGGGTATATGTAATCTGAAAACTGAACTTCTACAATGGGCTTCAGACCTACGGCGCTCATGCCATTAGTAGAACCGATAATATATGCTTCCTGTATGGCGGTATTAAAAACCCTGGAATCACCAAATTTGTCGGCTAGCGTAGCCGCTTCGCGGAAAACACCTCCCAATCTTTTGCCCACATCCTGACCATAAAACAGGGCTTCCGGATAGTCTTGCAATATCTCTTCCACGGCGTGCAGTGCGGCGTCTACCATCACTACTTTATCCCGGCCTGCAGGGGAGCGGTTACCCGATTCTGCCACCACGGGACTGGGTACAAATATGTGGTCGCTCACGCTTTCTGGACTCGGT
This sequence comes from uncultured Bacteroidota bacterium, assembly GCA_903926605.1. Classification (GTDB taxonomy): domain Bacteria; phylum Bacteroidota; class Bacteroidia; order Chitinophagales; family Chitinophagaceae; genus CAIYTT01. The sequence continues at coordinate 1,862 of CAIYJV010000101.1, read as the reverse complement.
TCTGGCGCATTCACGGCCAGGTCAAATTCGCAAAGCGCATAATGGCGGGTTTCTTCCTCTATTTTATCCAGGTCGGCTTCGGTAACACCTTCTTTTATCAGTAGTTTCCGCAATTTTGGACCTGGGTCATTTTTTGCATGTTTTGTCAGGTCTTCCGGCGTCCTGTACCACTCTTTTCTTACCCCTGATGTGTGGTGGCCCAGGAGTGGCACTTTTGCATGCACCAGCATGGGCTTGCGTTCATTGCGCACCCAGTCTGTTACGTACTCCATGGTTTCATACGAGGCTACGAAATCGCTGCCGTCAACCTGTATACGCTCCAGACCCTTAAATCCAGCTGCATATTCATAGGCGTCCATTGTACGGGCTTCGTCGCTACTCACAGATATACCCCAGTCGTTGTCCTGTATCAGATAAATGACCGGTAGTTTGTGCAGCACAGCGAATTGAAACGCTTCGCTCACTTCGCCTTCGGTCACACTACCGTCGCCAAGCGAGCAAACAGCCACCGGAGGAACCGGATAGGATGACAGTTTACGGATTTCACGGTATTTTATTCCCTGAGCAATCCCGGTCGTAGGTATTACCTGCATGCCGGTTGCGCTGCTTTGTGCTATGATCTGCGGGCGGTCTGCACGACGGCTGTTAGGGTGGTTGTAATAGGCCCGGCCTCCGGTAAAAGGGTCGTCGCCCTTTGCCAGAAGCTGCAGCATCATTTCGTATGGGCGAAACCCCATACCAAGCATCATACTTTCATCCCGGTAGTAGGGGCTTACAAAATCGCATGGTTTCAGAGCAAATGCGGTAGCAAGCTGAATAGCCTCGTGTCCCCTGGATGTACTGTGCACGTACTTGCAAACCTGCCTGTTGGCATCGTAGATCTCAGCCATTGCCCTGGCTGTCATCATTAATCTGTACGCTTTTAGTAATAGTTCTTTGGGGAGCATGAAGCCGGTTTACCCTTAAAAATTTTGAGTGCGCAAATATAGTTGAATTGACGGGAAATCAGACAATTTCGCGCTATTTAATATGTGTTGGAATGGCTATCCGGACATCCGGTTATTTCAGTAATGTGCTCCATACCAATTGTTCAAATTCCTTCCGTGTGGGGATGAACGAGGCTCTGTACTGGTAGTACATTTCCCATCTTTTGTCGGCGGTATTGAGTTTTTCAGGTATACCGCTCCAGAGTATTTCTTTGTTTTCAGACAACAAAAATACCTTGCTGTAGTTGGTAGACATATTTGCAAAAAGCGTACCGTCTTCCAGTTCCACCACATTGCCACCAATGGGGAACTTGTACACACCCGGGTGCAGTATGTTGGCGCCCTCTGTGGTGCATTGGTAGCGCCATATTTCGGTCAGGTTGCCATCGGGCTGCTGTTTTAGCTTGAGCAGATTGGAAACGCCCTCTGCTTTGTAGCATGAATTATTGTTGTACATATACAAGTAGCCCCGGTCTGAACTTCGTACACTATGCTGTCGGCAAAAGACGCCCGACGTATTGCCAACCTTGACGCTGTCGTTGGCGTCTCCCCAGGTATTTGTCACCACGCCCTCAGGGTATTTTATTTTTAATATCCGGCTCAGGTTGCGGAACCCGGCGTAGATGTATCCGTTTTTTTCATCGAAATAAGCGGAATTCTGGTGCGGTGCTATTTCCGGTTTGTGGGCCCGGCTGATGCGATAGGGTATACCCGGAGTTTTAAAATATTCCGACGATTTCCACGACCATACTACTTTGCCGTGTTCATCGTATTCTATTATGGTGCCGAACGGAATATCCACAAATTTTTTCCTCATAGAGTCGGGCTTTACTTCGCCGGAGTCTTTTTTAAGGTTCTGATCGTTGAACACGAAGT
>CAIYJV010000100.1 GCA_903926605.1 uncultured Bacteroidota bacterium | reverse complement strand
GTCACATAAATATTTAGATAACCTATTTTCAGGATTCCCCAAAGCCAATTACCTGGTGCAACTCAGGTATTTCAATATCCAAGAATCCTTTTCGGATCAGTCGCTCTTTAAAAGCTAACTGTGTATTGTATTCGCCATGCACCAGAATCAGTTTTTTCACTTTTTCGGGTTGCTGACAAGACAACCATTGACAGAGATCTTCGTAATCGGCGTGGGCGCTGAGCGACTCAATAACTCCGATCCGGGCTTTTACCTCGTGCATCACACTGTAAATTTGCACTTCTCTGGCTCCGCTGCGCAATTTGCCACCCAGGGAATGAGGCTCACAATATCCTACTATGAGTATGGTATTGGAATGATCATCAATATTATGTGCAATATGATGCTTTACCCGTCCCGCCTCGGCCATGCCCGACGCAGAAATAATAACACAGGGCTCTTTCCGGTCGTTTAGTGCAATAGAGTCTTCCGCCTTTTTAATATAGGTAAGACCTTTAAACGAAAAAACATCGGGATCTTTGGATTGTGCAAGACGTACCTCGCGGTTGAAACATTCCGGGTGCTCCTTTACGATTTCAGTTGCCTCAATTGACAATGGGCTGTCTACAAAATAAGCTAGTGCCGGCAAGCGGTTTTCCATTTCCAATCGGTTCAGCAGGTAGAGCAACTCTTGCGTGCGCCCTACACTGAACGCCGGAATTATCAGTTTTCCCTGCTTTGCAATGCATGTATCGGTGATATACTGCAAAATTTTATCGTGTGGAGAACTGATGAAATCGTGAAGCTTATTGCCATAGGTAGACTCCATTATGATATAATCTGCCTGGGGAAACGGTTCTGGAGATTTTAATATCAGGTCGTTATAGCGCCCCACATCACCGCTGAATGTTATTCGGGAAACGACTCCATTTTCCTTAACTACCAGGTTTACCACTGCTGCGCCAAGGATATGGCCCGCATCCGTATAACGCAGTGTTATGTCATTATCTATTTTGTAGTCTGTATCGAGCGGCACGGCTTCAAACAATGGGAAGACCGCTTCGGCATCCTCTGTGGTATAAAGCGGGTTTACCAGTGTGCGGTTCTGGCGTTCCCGCATTTTGTTCACATGAGCCACATCGCTCTCCTGAATGAATGCAGAATCCATTAAGAGTACTTTGGCAAGATCGAGCGTTTGCGGTGTGCAGTAGATTTTACCGTTATACCCATCTTTTACCAATTTGGGTAGCAGCCCCACATGATCTATGTGGGCATGGGATATGATGACATAATTTAAACATAATGGGTCGAAACCCCAATGGCTATTTAGTTCGAGTGTATCCTTGCCCATGCCCTGAAACAGGCCGCAGTCTAATAATATATTTTTGTTGGGATTGATGTGCAACAAGTGCTTTGAACCAGTGACGGTTCTAGCAGCACCGTGGAAAGTTATGTTCATGAGAACCCGCAATTTTTCGCCGGGTAGGCAAAATTAGCCAATGCGCCGGTAGTAAAGAGATATGGAAAAATGAAAAATAAAGAAAAATGTGTTTACTATCCTTACAACTTTACATTTGAATAACACTTCAATGAATATTATTGCGCACAGTTTTACCACCAAATTTGTTGAATGACTTATCTTCGCCACTCAATTCAGGCTATGGCACTTATCAAATCAATATCGGGAATCAGGGGCACGATCGGAGGAACTCCGGGCAAAAGCCTCACACCAATAGACGTTGTAAAGTTTACAACGGCGTATGCCGCATGGATAGCGACAAAGGGACAAAATAAGAAAATAATTGTGGGCAGGGACGGACGGATATCGGGCGGAATGGTGCGAGATCTGGTAGTGTCTTCGCTGCAGGGATTTGGATGTGATGTGGTAGATCTGGGACTGAGCACTACCCCGACCGTGGAAATGGCCGTGGTTATTGAGAAAGCCGCAGGGGGAATCATACTTACTGCAAGTCACAACCCGAAGGAGTGGAACGCATTGAAACTGCTGAATGACAAGGGCGAATTTTTGAGCGCCGACGACGGACAGTGGATACTTGATTTTGCCGACAAAGCTGAGCCGGTATATGCAGAAATAAACAAAATTGGCAAGGTGTCGAAAGATGACACCTATATTGACAAGCACATAAAAATAATTCTGGATCATCCTTTGGTAGATGTGGCCGCAATTGCCAAAATGAACTACAAAGTGGTACTGGACCCAGTAAACTCTACCGGGGCAATTTCGGTCCCTGAATTGCTGAAAGCACTTGGCGTAAACGATGTGACCGTGATAAACGGAGAAGTAAATGGTCAGTTCGCACACAACCCGGAACCATTGCCTGAGAATCTAAACGAATTGTGTGCGACCGTAAAAAAGAAGAATGCGACTTTGGGTATAGCAGTAGACCCTGATGTGGACCGCCTGTGTTTTGTGTGCGAAGATGGCAGTTTGTTTGGTGAAGAATATACACTGGTAGCTATTGCAGACTATATACTTGGGCATAAAAAGGGTAATACGGTTTCGAACCTCTCCTCTACCCGGGCGCTGCGCGATGTGACGGAAAAGCATGGTGGTCAATATTTCCCATCAGCAGTAGGCGAAGTGAATGTGGTAAAAAAGATGAAGGATGTGAACGCTGTTATTGGCGGTGAAGGTAATGGTGGCGTGATCGTGCCGGAACTGCACTATGGCCGTGACGCACTGATCGGCATTGCGCTGTTCCTGACGCACCTGGCCAAATCGGGCAGAACGGTAAAAGCACTACGCGGCACCTATCCGGACTACTTTATCTCTAAAAACAAGATAGAACTGGACGAGGATGTGAACGTGAAACAAATCTTTGAACAGATAAAGAAAAAATACAGCAAGCAGCCTATTAATACTGAAGACGGACTACGCATAGATTTCGACTCAGACTGGGTGCACCTGAGGACATCGAATACGGAGCCGATCATACGCATTTATTCTGAAAGCCTTACGGAAACCACAGCTAATAATATTGCCAAAAAAATCATGACCGACATACGGGAGATCATGATGAACAAGGAATAGAATGGCCAATATCCTGCTGTTATCGTTTATGTGGTTTAATATATTTTTTGCTCCGGCAAACGGAGACAAAGTGCCTGCGACTATCTACGATTTTAAGGTGGCAGGTCTTGAAGGCGGCGAAATTGACTTTTCAGCTTTCAGGGGCAAGAAAATCCTGATCGTGAACACGGCCTCGAAATGCGGTTTTACACCACAGTATGAAGCCCTGGAAAAACTATATGAGCAACATAAGGATAAACTGATTATCGTGGGGTTTCCTGCCAATAATTTCCTTTGGCAGGAGCCCGGCGAGGCCAGCGAGATCGCTACGTTCTGTAAGAAAAATTATGGCGTCACCTTCCCGATGGCGGCAAAAATTTCTGTCAAGGGCCGTAGCAAAGCACCCATTTACCGTTGGCTGACCAACAAGATATATAACGGTTTTGCGGACAGCAAAGTGAAATGGAATTTTCAGAAGTACCTGATCGACGAAAACGGGAAACTGGTGCATGTATTCGGTCCATCGGTAAAGCCGGATAGCAAGGAGATACTGGATGCTATCCAATAAACGATAGCAAATAAAAACTACAAAATATTCTCGCGCTATAATAGATAGGTCATGGAGCTATATAATTAAAACGATCTAAACAATCGTATGCTCTTTTCAGACTTTGTGATCTTGAAATAGCGCGACTTATGTCCCATTTTTCGCCAATGAACGTCATTAGCCTTTCATTGTAATTCGGGCCAATTTTTGCATATTCATTTTTGGGTACAATATCGTCTTTTATTCGCCTGTTACGAGATCGCTTCACCAGGTTTATCAGTGTCACCTTCGGATCAATCTCAACGTCTGGATTTGAAGGAAAATTAACTTTGTTTACGCCAATAAACTCTGAAAGCCCCTCGGCGTCGGCAAGAATCCATGCTTCTACTTCCCTTACGGCAACTCTAAATATCAAATTCGGTTTTGCTGGCACAGTCAGCCATTCTTCCCGAAGAAATTGAGGACATTCATAACGATCCAGATCAGTAAGAACAAAAAATGGGGTAACTACTGCAGCTTGGTTGAATCCCGAAATGTTGGACCTGATGTAACCGAAACCACCTTCGCTATAAGAAGTTCCAACGTAGAATTTGTCACCAAACTCAGCCAAAATTTTGGTCATTAAGAACCCACTAACCGCATCTTCAAAAACCAAATTTATTCCAATATTCATAGTCAGAACCCCAGCGTTAACTGATTTATATTTTTGGGCTTTGTACGGGGAAGTATTGCAGCACCCGGAGTCATTCCACCATCCAACATCGCTTTTATCTCCTTTATATTTGCCGCCGTTTTAATTGTTGTTCCCTCGATATCGGTTTCAAGAAGTAAAATTTCGCTTAGCGAAATACCCCTGTCACTTAATAAATCGGTACTATGAGATGTCAAAATAATCTGGCGTTTTCTAGACTTTTGCAATTTGTGAATTAGCGGTGCAAGCTTAGAAACAATGGCACCATTTAAAGACAACTCAGGTTCCTCTAAAAGCAACAAACCATCACCTTCCTGCAATGACCATAACAAACCGATTAGTCTAAGGGTTCCATCCGAAAACTGCTCTTCTTTTTGTTTACCTGCCTTGGGACGCCAGTGCTCGTAGATTGCTTCCAAATGGGGGCGCCCCTCTTCCTCTGCAAATTTTAAAGCTTTCAGCTGTGGTACCGCAATTTTCAAACCTTCTTCAATTTTCCCAATCCATGCATCCCTTGTCTTTTTATTCACTTTCGAAATGCGTTCTAAAAAACCTTTTCCAAATGGGTCGCCCGGCAAGTCTGGACCTGTGAATGCCTGAGGATGTTTTAATAACTGCGGCAGAATGTGTAGATATACAGTATTTTCTAAATACTTGCTGATTTCTCTAAATTCCTTGTTAGCATTAATCTGCTCTAAATGTGTTTGCGTGAGCCTTTCCTGATCTTTTTGGTCGTTTGAGTCCGGGCGACTCAAAATTAAATCACCATTCTTCCACACTTTTTCATGACTCAAATAAGGCAACCTGTAACCGCGTGTTTCTTGCTTTATACCTACTGAATACTTCCACAAAGCAATGGAATTTTCACTGTCCGAAATCTCAATCTCAATTTCTACGTTAGGGGACGATCGCGCGGAAAGGCAACGGATTTTTGAAATACCCCCTCGGTCAGTTACCGCTTTCTGCAGCCCCCCGCCCGGCTTTGCAACATCTCTCAAAAACCGAAATACGTCTAAAAAATTCGACTTACCGGAAGCGTTTGGTCCAACAACTAAAACCCGATCTGACAAATTAATGTCGACGTCTTTAAAATTCTTCCAGTTTCGCAATACAACGCGTGAAATAAACATAAGACAGACTAAAGAATTACTTTATAGATTCGTAAAGTTACTTAGAATTCGTTTTTTGAACAGAAAAAAACATATAGACCCATAGGACACAACTATACCGTAGTGATCATATCCAAGCGTATATTGCTAAAAATTCAGCAATATGACATTCACACTTCTGGTAATTTTCAAATTTCTGCTTATGCCATTTACGCCTGCGGCTGAAGCGCCGAAGACCATCTATGATTTTAAGGCACAGGGCCTTGAAGGCGGGACGATAGACTTTGCCAAGTACAAAGGAAAGAAGATCCTGATCGTGAATACCGCGTCTAAATGCGGCTATACACCCCAATATGAAGCACTTGAGAAAACCTACGAAAAGTATAAAGACCGTATGGTGATCATAGGATTCCCTGCCAACAATTTCGGCGCCCAGGAGCCTGGTACCAATGGAGAAATAGCCGAATTCTGCAAGAAAAACTATGGTGTTTCCTTCCCAATGGCAGCCAAAATATCTGTAAAGGGCGACGATATGGCACCGATCTACAAATGGCTTACACAGAAACAACTAAACGGTTTCCAGGACAGCGAAGTGAAATGGAATTTCCAGAAGTACCTGATCAACGAAAAGGGTGAACTGGTGCATGTCTTCTTATCGAATGTAAAGCCGGACAGCAAGGAATTGGCCGACGCTATTGCCCAATAATTTTTACGGAAGCTTGAACTCGGGATTGTAGATGATCCCGAAGGCATTGCCCCAGGGGTCCTGAACAAGTGCAACTTCCAATTCACCACCCACATTTGTAGGTTCGGCCACGGATTTAGCGCCAGAGGCCAACAGTTCGTCGTATACTTTGCGTACATTGTCTACACCCCAATATGCAGCGGTAGTGGTGGACGGCACATCAGTATCCAACTCGAACGGTTGAAGTCCGAGTTCGTAGCCTGCTACATTGAAACCGACGTAGTAAGGCTGGTCGAAATAAGGTGCAACACCTAGTATACGGGTATACCATTCCTTTGCAGCATCGATATCGCCCACTTTATAACATACTGTTCGGAGACCTTGAAATTTCATATTTTTTGATTTAGAACACCACAAATTTCTTGATAATTCTGTCGCCTGTCAGGCTGTCTGTATAAATGGCCAGATATAGTCCGGGCACCAAACGCATAGAAACGGGACTATCCACATTCTGATATGAACCAGATCGAATTCCATTGGCGGTAAAAACCTCCAGACGGCCTTTTGTAAAAGAGCCCCCGACGGAAATTGAAACAGAGTGATCGTCCTGATTTGAGATCAAAAGATTGAATGGAGAATGAGACTGGTTGCTGGCAATACCGGTCGTGTTGCAAGGAAGATCTAGCTGCAATATCTGGGTTTCTGAAAAGCAATTATTGGATGCCGTAAGCGAAACCGGATATGTAAGTGGCGATGTAGGGTAAATATGAGACACAGCCGTGCCGGTATCCGTCACCCCATCGCCGAATGCCCATGAATAACTGGCAGGAAGTCCGGATGTTGCGGTAAAACTCATAGTGTACATGCCACCGCAAGTGTCACTGAATACAGCAGCCGGATAATGACCGAATTGCTGCCATTGGTAAAGACTATCCATAGTTACTTTATCGGATATGCGCTGAATGGTAGAAGCATCAGACGTGGCAATGCCGGGATTGTATGTGCAGCCCATTACTCTTTTGTGAAACAAAGACGAGTACATGACGCAGGATTCGAGATAAGTGCCAGAAACCGCAGGATGGGAACTATCCGGAATATAAAGCCAAATTGCTGGTGCGAAGCTATCCATCATCACCCGCCAGGCTACACCTACAGGGGCCACAATGGCATTGTTTGCCTGCGTCATTTCCATATAGCTGTCATGCAGTCGCTGCTGCATACCTGCATAGGTGCAAATGACAGGGTATGATCCACAATTTGGCGGATCGCCGTTGGCATGCCCCCAAGTCATGAGGAACATGGTCTGTGTACAGGAATCGTTGGCATGAATCATGCTATCCAAAAGACGTGCATAGGGATAGACATCCGTAACTACTTGGTCCGGCGGAAAGGATGGCATCTCACTCTGTTCCTGCAGTACAACCACATCCCAAGGTTGGGAGAAAATAAGAGACAAAGTGGGCGCATAGGTACTATGCTGTGCCAGCGTATATCCGCCCGGGTCTGAGACTCCGAAGGTGAGCGTATCGCCCATAGCGGTAGTAATATTTTGCACTGTAAGCGGCATATTATTGGTAGACGTATAGCTGTTGCCAATAAATAATACACTCCTTTTTGTGGCTCCGACAGTCACAGCCAGGCACATCAAATATCCGACGAATAAAAAAATCTTGTTCCGCACTTTAAAAATATTAATGTTCAATCATTTTAAACTGACGCTCGTGTTTCTGATTTTTGGGATCGGCTAACATGAGCTGCCTGATGTACTTGACCGGAGCACTGCCATAGCTAAGGAATTGCTCATGAAACCTGCGGAGATCAAAATTTACGCCCAGGTTTTTCTGGATCTTGCTACGCAAAGCATATATCTCTGTATAACCTGTGAAATAGCAACAAAGCTGCACCTGGGTAACAGACACACGCCTCCACTTGCCTTCGGCTTCGGTTTTTTCCTGGAAAGCCTGATCTATCAAAAGGTTCATAGCCTCAGAACGGCTCATGTTTTTGGTGTGTACGCTGTAGTCGAGTATTGTGTTGCACACGCTGCGCAGATGCCACTTGTCGTACATGAGCCACATTTCTGGTGATGACTCGGTTGGATTCGCGTTCATATCGGGATCGTACCCGGCCTCCAGCATCATGCGCTCGCCATATACGGCCCAGCCTTCGATCATGGCACTACTGCCGAGAATAGATTTGATGATACTGGGAGATTGGTTGGCATACACCAACTGTGTATAGTGTCCGGGGATAGCCTCGTGGATATTGAGTATCTGCAGAACATATTTATTGTACTCCCTCAGATAGCTTTCCGCTTTGTCGTCGCTCCATCCGGAGAGACTGCCCACGTTGTAGTAAGTATTTCCTTTTTTGTCGTAGGGACCGGGTGCCGAAATAGATGCACCTGCCACACCTGCCATATAATCGGGCTCGCGGCGCACCACCAATGGCTTTTTAGGATCTATATAGAGCAGATTTTTAGCCTTGATGAATTTTTCGAGCTGAGGAAGCTGTTTGCGGATTGAAGATTCGAACGAATCCCTGTTCGCATGTTTGCGGGAAAGCTTGTCTATCATCATTTTTATTGCCACAAGGTTACTGCGTGGCATTGTTTGATTCTGAAAATACTTAGGCCACAACAGACAAGTAAGTCTGTACATATCATCGTGCAGCTCTTCCTTGCGCACAATGGCTTTTTGGTAGATCTCCGCTGCCGTAAAACCGGACTGGAGGTCGAAAGCAAATTTTTTATCATACAAGTCTTTTCCAAGGCGGAAACTACGGGGATGCTTGTTGTCCAGACTCTTAAGCCACTCGGCATAGTCACGAATGGCCGCAACCGCAGCCTTTGCGCGCGACGTTACTTTGGCTTTGTTCTCCGCCTCGATATGCGATTTTTTAAGGGCGTCTTCAAGGTCTTTCTCAAATACGGAAAGACCACCCAGGTTCTGCTCTATGGCTAGTTTTGTATGTTCCGCCGAAGGATTGCGAATATTCTGTTTTGCTGCTTCGTAGTATGCCGGTATTTCGGCCATGCGCCTGTAAAAATTGTGTATGCGCTCATCGAGGCCGGCATAGTTGTTGGACAACATATCTGCGAAAGTGCCGCTTACGTTGTACCCTGAAGGGTCCCATTGCCATGACTTCAATTCCTGAACGCTCCAGATTCCGGATTTAAGCTGATTTTCAATCAAATAATAATCTATACGGTTGGCAGGAGAAAGGTCGTTGATCGGGAAAGCTGTCAGCGAGTCCAGATACGTCTCACAAAAATGAACTTCTTTTTCCCTGCGGGCGGCAGTAGGTATCACCAGCACACTATCGTATTTATGAAACCCCTGCGAACTGGCCCATTCGGGATACATTTTCCAGAACTGGTTTACGAGACGGTTCTTAAACCGGTCGAAACCGGCGTCCTTACTGCTAACCGATACCTTGGCCCAGGATACCTGTGTTCCGGAAACCACTATGATCGCCAGGAACAACTTCAGGAAATTCGTTTTCATTGGTGCTGTATTTTCTTATTGGTTAATTTTT
>CAIYJV010000099.1 GCA_903926605.1 uncultured Bacteroidota bacterium | reverse complement strand
TGAATCACTACGATGGTTTGATGAAGACGGGTCGTATCATGGGAAGAACAACTTCCGCACCGGTTGTGACGACATCATAGTATTTCTGTTTAAAACAAAATATTCAGGTTGCGGATGAAAGCTTTTTCGTTCGCAACTTTTTTTATCGGGCAAATTGGCCCGGCTTATAAAATTTTCGTTTTATGATTTTTATTAGGAGTGCACAAGAGATAGAAACGATAAGGCATAGTGCATTGCTTGTTTCTGCAACCCTTACAGAGGTGGCTAAGATGATTCGTCCGGGTATTACTACCCTTTCACTGGATAAGATGGCTGAACAGTTCATACGTGACAACGGCGCAAGTCCATCTTTCAAGGGGTATCATGGTTTTCCGTTTTCCCTGTGTATTTCAGTAAATGAGGTGGTAGTGCATGGTTTTCCTAGTGGCTACGAGTTAAAAGACGGTGATATTGTTTCGGTAGATTGTGGTTGTTATAAAAACGGGTATCATGGGGACTCGGCTTATACGTTTGCGATTGGCAACGTTCCCGCTGATGTATTGAAACTGATGAAGGTAACCAAGGAATCTTTGTTTCTTGGGATGGCGCAAGCCAAAGACGGGAATAGGGTAGGTGACATTTCTTACGCAGTAGAGAATTTTACCAACAGGATGCATGGTTACGGAGTGGTTCGTGACCTGGTAGGTCATGGAGTGGGGAAGAATCTTCATGAAGACCCACAAGTGCCCAATCATGGCCGCAGAGGCGACGGAAAGCGCCTTAAAGCCGGGATGGTGCTGGCTATCGAGCCTATGATCAATATGGGTACCAGGGATGTCTATACAAGGGACGATAAGTGGACGGTGGCGACACGCGACCATAAGCCTTCGGCTCATTTTGAGCATACTACCGCCGTAGGTAAAACGAAAGGCGAGCCGTTGTCGAATTTTGCGCCCATAGAGGCTGCTGAGAAAGAGAATAAGGAACTGAATAGTTCTTATTATTGATCAGGCTGAAACAGGCCGCAAAGGGGCGTTTGCAGCACCCTAGAACAGCGCCTTGTATATTTCTTCCACTTTGTTCACCGTTCGGATCTGGATCTTGTAGTTTTTCTGGTCCAGTCCCTTGAAATTTGCTTTGGGTATGAATATCGCATCCAGCCCCAGTTTTTCTGCTTCGGCAATTCGTTGATCTATCCGGTTCACCGCCCTGATCTCGCCACTCAGACCTATTTCGCCCACCAGACAAATATTGGAAGGCAGGGCCACATCTTCGTACGACGACAACAAGGAGCAGATCAATGCCAGCTCGATTGAAGGGTCTTCTATTTTTAGACCGCCGGCAATATTTACGAAAACGTCTTTTTGGCCAAAAAGAAATCCACCTCTTTTTTCAAGTACTGCGAGCAATAATTGCAATCGGCGCAGGTCCAGACCACTCACGGTGCGCTGTGGAGTGCCATAGACAGCATGGGTCACCAGTGCTTGCACCTCGATCATCAGTGGACGCATACCCTCCATTGTGGCGGCAATAGACACACCGCTAAGCGGCTCATCATGCTGAGACAATAAAATTTCTGATGGGTTGGTAACCGGTCTCATGCCGGTGGCTATCATTTCGTATATGCCCAACTCGGATGTTGATCCGAACCTGTTTTTTATGGTTCTGAGAATGCGGTATGCGTAGTGACGGTCTCCCTCAAACTGTAACACGGTGTCTACCATGTGTTCCAGTACCTTGGGCCCGGCTATTGAGCCATCCTTGGTTATGTGTCCGATAATGCAAACAGGTATACCTGAAGCCTTTGCAAATCGTTGCAATTCAGCAGCACACTCTCTCACCTGCGATACGCTGCCGGCCGCAGATTCTACGTAGGGCGACTCGAGCGTCTGAATGGAATCAATAATTACAAAATCGGGTCGTAGTTTTTTTATTTCCTGAAAAATTGTGGTGGTATCGGTAGCTGTGAGTAAGTATAATTTTTCGTTTTTTACGCCAATCCTTTCGGCGCGCATTTTTATCTGTGCCATACTCTCTTCACCGGACACATATAGTGTGGTTACTTGTTTCCATTGCAGTGCACACTGCAGGAATAAAGTGGATTTTCCAATGCCGGGATCTCCTGCAACCAGCACTACCGAACCGGGTACCAGTCCGCCTCCAAGCACACGGTTCAGTTCCGAATCGGGGGCCGTTATCCGGGATTCATTGGTAGCCTGTACGTCATTGAGTCGCTGGGCTTTCTTATGTTCGCGGCCCTGTTCTTCTTCCCATGGCGACGATTCCGGGCGGCCCTTGTCTGCTCGCTGCACTACTTCTTCAACCAGTGTATTCCATGCCCCACATGAGGAACATTTGCCCGTCCATTTGGGCGTTTCAAATCCACATTGCTGACAGAAAAAAGATGTTTTGGTTTTGGCCATTGAGTCCGGAAATTTTGTGAGTACGTTGCTGATCGCAATGATTGTCAAAGTTAGCGGATGAAGGTCGTTGCCCGGAGAAAAAAATGAGCAATTATTTTTTTATCGTAATAAACAAGACCTCAAAAAATAGCTGCTGGTTGGAAGTGACGATAAAGTGATGATCGCTATGAAAAAGTGCGAGGTTTTTTAAAATGGAAGAGCCGCCGGAGGAATCCGGCAGCTCTCATTTACTAACCCATTAAATTCACAACTTGGTACAAATGTACGACCCGGAGGCGTAGGAAAAAAATGGAATTGCCGCGGTGCTTTATTAGTTTTAAAGATATAGTGTAATTGTTTAATGATATGTCATAATGGCCTGAATCGGGCTATTCAGGGTGAAATTTTACCTTTTATATTATGTAAAATTACCTGCGAGTGTCAAAATTTCGTTTCGCAAAACCGTTAAAAATTAAAATTGCCGTAATGCGTTTGTTTGATTTATGATTAATTCAATATAACAACACGGCTGCAGCACGACCGAACGACGTAAATTGCAGCAGAATTGATCAATAGTATGAACAGAAACTTTAGTAAGCCGCAGGCTACTCCGCGTCGTTTTCTTCCAGATAGTTTTTCAGTGACCAACTGGGATAGTCTACAACCATTTTATGAACAATTGAAGTGCAGGAAAATCGACGATGCAGATGGCCTTCGGTCGTGGCTGAGAGACATGAGCGAGCTGGAAGCTGTGGTGAGTGAAGATGCCTGCTGGCGCCAGATAAAAATGACCTGTGATACAACCGATGCAGCGCTTGAAGAAGCATTTACTTTTTTCTGTGCAGAGATAGAACCCAAAATAAAACCTTACGCGTTTGAACTGAACAAGAAATTGCTGGATTCTCCGTTTCGTGCAGCGTTGGATCAGGACTTGTACTTCCCTTATTTGCGCAATGTGGAACAGGCCGCGAAACTATACAGGGAAGAAAACATCCAGTTGCAGGCAGAAGCCAATATTCTGGCTCAGCAATATGGCGCTATGTCGGGTAAAATGTCTGTGGAGATAGAAGGTAAAGTGTACACCATGCAGCAGGCCGCAAAATTTTTGCAGGGGTCTGACCGCGCACAGCGGGAATCGGTGTTCGGGAAAATGTCTTCGCGCAGATTGCAGGACCGGGACGCGATGAACGAGCTCTTTGATAAATTGTTGTCGCTGCGACAACACATCGCGTTGAATGCCGGATACGCGAATTACAGGGACTACAAATTTGCCGAATTGGGCCGTTTTGACTATACCTGGGACGACTGTTTTGCTTTTCACGAAGCGGTAAAGGAATATGTACTGCCACTGCACAGGAAATTGGTGCAATATAGGAAGAGCAGGCTGGGCTTAGAGGTGATGCGCCCGTGGGATGGCGATGCCGAACCAGAAGGGACGCAGCCACTGAAACCATTTGCTACCGGCCACGAGCTACTGGAAAAATCGGAGCAGGTGTTTGCAAAGTTGAATCCGTTTTTCAGTAACTGTCTGAGTACAATGAAAGATATGGGAAGGATGGACCTGGAAAGCAGGCAAGGCAAAGCTCCGGGCGGATACAACTGCCCACTCGCAGAAACCGGTGTGCCATTTATTTTCATGAATGCCGCCGGAACCATGAGCGATGTGATCACCATGATGCACGAAGGCGGGCATGCCGTACATTCATTCCTTTCTCACAACCTGGAGTTGAGTGCCTTCAAAGAGTATCCTATGGAGATTGCCGAATTGGCCAGTATGAGTATGGAGTTATTTACCATGGAGCATTGGGGCGTATTTTTTAACGACGAAAATGAATTGAAGCGTGCACAGCTTGAAGAACTGGAACGTGTGATCAGTGTGCTACCCTGGATAGCCACGATAGATAAGTTTCAACATTGGTTGTACACCAACCCGGGCCATAGTGTAGCTGAAAGAGAGGCATATTGGATATCCGTACTTACAGAGTTTTCTACGGGCATTACAGATTGGTCAGGTTACGAGACCTATAGATGCAGTCTGTGGCAGAAGCAGTTGCATTTATTCGAAGTGCCTTTTTATTATATCGAGTACGGCATAGCACAACTCGGGGCACTGGCCATGTGGCGGCAGTATATCCAGGATAAAGAAGTTGCTCTGGAAAACTATATGAACGCACTGAGTCTGGGTTACACCAAACCATTGACGGAGCTATATAAAACGGCGGGAATTAGCTTTGGTTTCGCACCAGAATATGTGGGGCAGATAGCGGCCTTTGCCAGCGAGGCATTGGCGAAAAAAGGAGTTGTTTGATGAAATAGATTGTTGCCCGGAAATTGGTGCGGGAGGTAGGTTTATTTAGGTTCGCTACGGTCTAGCGTAAAGCCGAACGAAGAACCAACGCCCACTTTGCTGCGTACGTTCACAGTATGGCCATGGGCCTCCACAATGTGTTTTACAATGGCCAGCCCTAGTCCCGTGCCGCCTACAGACCGGGACCGGCTGCGATCGGCCCTGTAAAAGCGTTCGAAAATGCGGGCCAGGTGTTCTTCCGGAATTCCTGGTCCGTCATCGGAAATCTCCACATACACCGATTTTTCGTCTACTTCATAGCAACCAGCTATCACGGTGCAGTTCTCGTGTCCGTACTTAAGCGCATTTTCAACAAGGTTTACCAGTACCTGTTTTATTTTTTGTTTATCGGCATAAACTGAAATCGGTCGCTCGGTACCTTTTTTAAACTGCAGCTGGATGTTTCGCTCACGTGCTTTTAGAGACAGTTCTTCATACACATCACGAATAAGTTCCTGAATTTGGAACGACTCCTGAATAATAGGGATGTTGCCCGACTCCAGTCTGGATATCTGGTCCAGATCGTCTACAAGGCGTACCAGCCTGTCTATGCTTTTTGAGGCATTTGAAAGAAATTTTTTGTTTACATCCTTGTCTTCCAGTGCCCCTCCCAGCAGTGTATCCACGTAACCTTGGACCGAAAATATTGGCGTCCGCAACTCGTGGGCAAGGTTCATGAGAAATTCCTTGCGAAATTTTTCGTTGGCTTTAAGTACTTCTATCTCCCGCGTGCTTTTAATAGCCCATTTTTCCACGTCTTCGCTTACTTCTTCAATAGACTTTTGTGGCAGGATTTTTTTGTAAAAGAACTCTTCTTTTTTGGTGGCTTTGATCTGGTAAATGAACTTGTAAATGATCTTTATTTTACGGTAAATGAACAGTTGCAAAGTATAGTAATACAGGCCGTATATCAATGCGAAAGTGACCAGGAAAACTGCCACCGTAATAAACCAGTCTGGTTTGAGCAACAAGCTGAGTGCCGCGTTGGCGGTAGCAATAATACTTGCTGTAAGAAACGATAGTAAGCCTGGAGAGAGATTCTTAGTATCAAGCAGTGACATGATACTAAGTTAGGCCATTTCGAACTTGTAGCCAACACCCTTTACCGTAGTGATGAGATCAATTCCGGATTTTTGGCGAATCTTGCGAATGTGTACGTCTATGGTGCGGTCGCCCACGATCACGTCGGTGCCCCAAACACGTTGCAGAATTTCGTTTCTAAGGAACACACGACCAGGTTTGGATGCCAGCAGGGAAAGGAGTTCAAATTCTTTCTTCGCAAGCGAGATCTCCTCTCCTTTGTACGACACGGTAAACTTCGTTTTGTTTATTTCCAGGTCGCCGTAGGTTTGTTTTTGTTCCTGTTCTTCGTCTTTCCTGAATCGTCTTAGGGCAGAGCCAATGCGACTGGCAAGAAGTTCTGGTTTTATGGGCTTGGCAATATAGTCGTCGGCACCCAGTTTAAGGCCTTCTATTTCGTACTTCTCGTCACTGAGGGCGGTGAGGAAGATAATAGCGGTGTCATCAAACTCCGGAAGGTTGCGTAATTCTTTAATGGTTTCTATCCCGTCTTTGTTGGGCATCATGATGTCCAGCAAAATGAGGTCTGGTCTGAAGTCTTTTGCTTTACGCACGGCTTCTACTCCATCTCGCGCAGCTGCGATGAGGTAGCCCTTGTTTTTAAGGTTATAACTGATGAACTCTACAATATCCGGTTCATCGTCAACAATCAGTATTTTCCCTGGGAACACTTCCATAGTTTCACAAAATCCCTGCAAAATTACCGCTGCTACTGTTGGTAAAGAAAAATACTACATTATATAATTGTTAAGTCAATCACATAATGTAGTATTTCTTTTATTCCGAAGCAAGCTCCGGTTTATTTCAGTGTCACCTGTCCACTACCAACCTTAAAGCCTTCGCTATAGATCTCGATGTTGTAGATGCCCTTCTGATAAGAACCTTCCTGATTCCAGTCTACAGTTACATCCTTCACAGGCATATCCTTAGTCAAAGCAATTTCTTTTACCACTGAATAGCCTACCTGTTCGCCCTTTTGGCCGGCAAAGCTACCCGACGCGTTTGCAGTGTTGCTCAATACTTTTCCGTCTGGAGCTACAAGCCTCAGGTAGATCTGTTTGTTTCCGCTTTCAGCAATGTGGTTTTCCACGATATCGAACGAAATCCTCAGCACGTTGGTTTTTTTGGCTTTCTTGGTTTCTTTATCTGTGCCATCTTTTTTCTTGTGCTCAGGAGTAAGCCTGATGTTGTTTGTGTACAGTACAGAACCAAATTTCTTCAACACTAAATTCTGCTTCAGCGCTGTATCGCGTTCAATGGTCAATGTTTTGTTTTTGCCGTTCAATTCTTTGTTTTCTTTTTCCAGTTCTGCGATACGTTCTTCGTAAGCCCTGATCTTGTCGTTCAGTTCTTTCACCATTTCGCGCGCTTTCTTCAGTTCTTCAATAGAAACTTTGTCTTTTTTGATCACGACAGCGATCTTAGACTTCATTTCGCCGAGTTCTTTCCGGCTCTGTTGCAGGGAGCTGTCTGATTTTGCTTTGTCAGACATCAACTCATCTATTTTTCCTGTGGCTGCCTTAAACTCGTCCTCAAGAGTTTTACGTTCTTTTTCAACCGAATCCACACGCATTTCGTCTTGTTTCAGCAGTGCTTCGTTTTCCTGTTTCATTTGGTTTTTACTCATGAACAGAAAAACACATCCGAGTAAAAGCACGACTATAATAACCCAGTAAAGAACC
>CAIYJV010000098.1 GCA_903926605.1 uncultured Bacteroidota bacterium | reverse complement strand
ATTTCTTTAAATTGTACCAGCTTCCGCCATTGTAAACTTCAGTATAGCCGCTGGACATTAAAGTACTGCGGGCTGCCGCACTACGCATTCCCGAAGCGCAGATAGTGATCACGGGTTTATCTTTCTTTATTTTGTTCAACTGTCCGGAAAGTGAATTCAACGGAATGTTCAAAGAGCCCTTAATGTGTCCTCCGGCATATTCCCCCGGGTTTCTAACATCGACTATGGTTGCTCCATTTTTTATCACTTCTCCGAGGTCCACTTTAGGACCGCCGCCAAACAGTTTTTTTATCGCTTCAAACATGATATTTTATTAGTTTAGTTGTTCTATAAAATCGGGTACTGCATACCAGGGGCCAGCGTTGTTTACGTTGCTAAATCCAATTTGCCTCATTGCTGCCGTTGCAGATCCGCTCCGCATTCCTGACGCACAGCAGAATACAATTTTTCCTTCCATTGCTTTCAGTCGGTCTATCTGTCCCATCAACTCATTCAGTGGAATATTGATGGCGCCTTCGGGATGACCACCCATGAACTCTCCGGGGGTCCTGACATCCACCACGTGGATGTTTTCGTTTTTGTGGTTTGTGCTATTCATAAACTAAAAATTTTCCTTGTCGTTTACCTGGGTTGTTTTTTGTTTCACTCCCTGGTCTTTGAACATTCCGCCAATCAGCCAAAATAGAAATGCGCCGTAAAGCGTGCTATTCACCGGGCTGGACGTAATCATACAAGTGCCAGAAGCGCACCCCACGAATTTGTAATACAGGAAACCGGCTACTGCTCCGGCAAAGGAGCTAATAATTTGTAGCCGGTATTTTCTAAATCCTTCCCTCATTATCATCGTAAACCCTTTCCTGTTTTTTCAACCTCCACGAAATCATGACACCGCAAAAGTTTTTCTGGTTGATTACAGGACAAAGGTCGCTACCATGAGATTCAGGAACGGTTACAATTGTTACACAAGGACAATTTTATTTCTACCCAGCTTAAGTTGGTTAGATAGCTCCATTTGTTTTAGTATTCTCGAGATCACCACACGGGAGGTTCCAAGTTCCTCGGCAATGTGCTGGTGGGTAATGTGCAGTTCTCTGCTGCCGTTGAGATTGGCTTTTTCCCGCAGGTAAATATAAATTCGGTCTTCTACGTTTCTGAACGCAAGCGTGTTGACTATTTCAAGCAATTCCTCGAAGCGTTTGTGATAGAGTCTGAACACATAGTCCAGCCATTCGCTGTTGCCACGTATTATTTCGCTTACTTTTTCCAGCGGTATCATATAGATCTCAACTTCTTCTTCTGCAATAGCCTTTATCTTACTGGTTTCATGGTGAATGCCTCCGAGGAAAGACATGATACAACTTTCGCCTGGCTTGATGTAATATATCAGCAGTTCCCTGCCTTCTTCGTCGGTACGCATCACACGGATACTGCCAGAAATTACTATTGGAATAGACCTGATGTTGGCGTTTTCGTCGAGTATGATATCGCCAGCCGAAAAAGTCCTGATCGTTGCTATCCCTTCCAGTTTTCGTTTCATGGAGGGGGTGATTTGAGGAGGTTGCGGGATAGTGGGTGATATCATATAGTTTTTTTATTGTAAGTTCGCGAAATTAGTACGAAATTTGCTTGTAAGATACATCAATTTCAACCGTCGTTCTGTGGTTGGTAGTTGGTTGCATTCCGGGTTGGAAGTTAATTATTTGTGACTTTTAATATAAAATGTCTCCGTACATTCATAGATTTGCAATGTGCTGACTGTATTGAAGTGGGTTTATGCTTAAAATTATTAAAGAAAAATATCTTTAAATGCGAAAAATTTGTTTATTACACTTGCTGGCTGCTCTTCTGTTGAATGTTGGCTCTGCATCTGCCCAGCAGGCAATTACGGTTAGGCCGGTCAACCACGCTCGGGTTGTTTTTTCCGAAGTGGCAAAGTATTACGAGGAGCACCCGTTGCCCAATGATCGTAAACCCACATTTGACGAAGACGAACGCGAACGACCGGCGCACGGTCCCGTTGATCCTGCATTGGTACATTTGTACCATCCGCCAACGCAACCTGGCAGCACCAGTCGCAGCCATACACCCTACCTTCCGGTATCTCCGTCACCTACCGATTCATTTGAATCAACTGTTTCCAATCACACAGGTATTCCGCCCGACACCCATGGTGCAGTGGATTCAGCGTATTGTGTAACGGCAATTAATACTGCTATTCATATTCAGAGCAGATCAGGCTTCAATTTTTCTAATGTGAGTTTGGACGGATTTTGGAATCCACTACTGACTCACGGCCCCGGAACCTTTGACCCCAGAGTACATTACGATGAATTCAACCATCGCTGGATCATGGTAGTGGATGCGTATGGAGAAACCTCGTATTCGATGTTTTTTGTTGCAGTGTCTGAGACGGAAAATCCGCTCGGCGCATGGAATATGTATTCCTATATAACAGATGCTACAGGTGCGAACTGGATGGACTTCCCCAATGTAGGCTATAACAACAAATGGGTATGTGTGACGGGAAATATGTTTCCCAATACGGGATCCGGTGGCGGCGCAGTGATTTTTCTTATAGACTATGCAGCCATGCGCGATGGGGCAACTACGGCCACATCTACGATGTTTAGCGAGTTTACGTCATTTTCCATTTGTCCAGCGGTCACTTATGATACAAACCAGACTAGCCTTTTTATGCTGGAAAACTGGAGCAATTCTGCAGGTCAACTGCGGCTTTGGAAAGTTACGGGTCCGGTAGGAACGCCCGTACTCAGTACTGTAGGTTATCCCACCACAACCCTTCGCTGGAGAAGCAGCGGTGGTTTTGGGGGAGACTTTCTGCCGCAGGTAGGCTCCACTAACAAAATGGATGCCGGCGATGACCGTATCACGTCGGTTACATTTAGAAACAACAAGCTTTGGTGCTCGCACACTATGTTTCTGCCCACTTCGGGAGCTGCCACACACTCATCTATTCTGTGGTGGCAGGTAGATACTCTGGCCAATCCGCTGCAAATAGGTACCATAAACGACCCGACTGCGGCCGTTTGTTATGCATATTCTTCGGTGGCTGTAAATGCAAACGAGGATTTTCTGATCGGTTGTGGTTATTTCTCCCATTCGGTTCATGCCAGTGCGGCCTATGCACTACACATGGCAACTGACCCCGCAGACTCAATACGTCCTGTAGTAGTGTATCGTCATGGACAAGCCTACTATTATGAAACCTTTGGAGGTGGACGCGACAGGTGGGGAGATTATTCTGCTACCTGTGTAGATCCACGCAACGACACCGATTTCTGGACGATTCAAGAGACTACAGTAGTGGGAACATCTCCCAATTGGGATACCTGGTGGGCAAATGTTCAGTTCTGCCCCAAGCCTATGCAGCCTTCACTGCTATACTCGGCACCAACGCCTTGTACAGGAGATACGATATTGTATGCAATCAATCCGGTAACAGGATCCACCTCCTATGTATGGACGGTGGCCGGTACAGGCTGGTCGGGTTCCAGTACTTCAGATTCTATGCGAATAGTGGTGGGGACAGGTACGGGCACCGTGACGGTACTGGCCTACAATGCCTGTGGCGAGGGAGAGAACAGGGTCATTACAATTGTACCACGTGCATTGCCTCCCAGGCCGTATATTTCTGTATATTCACCTGCATGCGTAGGTTCGCCTACGGCAACGTACCTCGCTACTGCCAGTGGTGCGACCGGGTTTAACTGGGTAGCACTTGATTCCGGATGGTCCGGTACAAGTACGGGTACTTCCATCAATGCTAATGTGGGTACCGGTACGGGAATGATCATTTGTACGGCAACCAATGTTTGTGGGTCCGGTCCTTCCGATACTATATATGTTACACCAACACCGATGGCAGCTATACCTTCAATTACAGCACCGGGCTCTGTATGTCAGGGTAGTACTACTGCCGCGTTCACCGCGACTTCTACAGGTGCTACGGGATATAGCTGGTCTGCGGTAGATTCCGGTTGGTCAGGAACATCAACTGGCGGTTCATTTTCACCTACTGTAGGTTCAGGCACCGGAATGATTATTTGTTCGGGTACCAATATTTGCGGCAATGGTCCGGCAGATACGATCTACGTTCCTGTTCTGCCACTGCCATTGGCTTCTTTTTCTGAATCTAGTCATATAGTGGGCATTATTCATAGTGATACCATTACTTATACAGGCTCGTCACTTCCGGGTGGAACTTATTCCTGGAACTTTGGAGGTGGTACTGCCGTTCCGGGTACTGGTGCCGGACCACAATATGTTTCATGGACAACTACCGGGCAAAAGACTATAACACTCACGGTGACTTCTGCAGCAGGCTGCACTTCTACAGTATTTACCGATACCGTTCTGGTGGTAGACACGATACCGTTCCGCGTCATTAATGTTTACGATCAGACCATACAGGTTAGCCTGAGCCCCAACCCAAGTGACGGGCAGTTTGATATTATGTTAAATAAGCCGGTGTATGGTACTTTATGGTTCAAGATCAATGATGTACAAGGCCGCGAAGTATACCAGGTGTCTAGAGTTGTGAGCGGTAGTACCCGCTTGCAGATGTCTGTAGGCAATGTGCCGCCCGGTGTTTACAACGCCAGTGTGGGCATTAATGGTGCAATGTCTTATCTGAAATTAAGTGTAATAAAATAGAATCTTGTTTTTACAGGCGCAGGTGTCCAAATAGATACCTGCGCCTGTTGTTTTGTACACATATTCACGTAGTGTAAATGCGATAGCGGTTTTCACCGTTTTTACAATCTGGAATTTTTTGATAAAATCTGACGCTTTCCTTTTTTCAATAAAGTAAGGCAATAACTTTGCCACCTCGAATGACAAAGCCATTTTCGATAGCACTGGTAGGAAATCCCAACAGCGGAAAAAGTTCCTTGTTCAATTCCCTTACGGGACTGAACCAGAAGGTCGGAAATTTTGCTGGAGTAACTGTAGATAAAAAAACGGGAATAGCAAAAATCTCTGATTCCCTTACAGCGCATGTTATAGACTTGCCGGGAACATACAGTTTGTACCCCAAAAGCGCTGACGAGCAGGTGACCTACGAAGTGCTGCTGAACGCAGCCAGCGAAGACAGACCCAACCTGATCGTGGTGATAGCCGATGCATCGAATCTGAAACGCAACCTTTTGTTCTGCTCGCAGATCATTGACCTGAAGATGCCGGTGGTCATTGCATTGACCATGATGGACATAGCCCGGGAAAAAGGATTTGATATAGACGTTGAAAAACTTGGCAGGCACATGGGTGTGCCGACCATTGCGATAAACCCGCGGAAAAACAAGGGTATTTCTGGTCTGAAACGCATTATTTCCGAAATAGCGGCGGATCCCCATACGGATATGGAAGATTTTGCGACTATAACTTCAATTAGTCAGCCCGATCTGGACCGCATAAAGGAGTTAAGCGCCACAACCAGCAATTACGGTGCGCTGCATGTTGCCTGTAACTATCAGGCGCTTCGTTATCTTTCTACCGAACAGCGGGACGAGATAGACCGTATTGTAACGACATCGGGTTTTCAGAAGTCTAAGATGCAGGCCAATGAAATAATGGAGCGGTATAAGCACATAGAGTCCATTATGAAGGACTGTGTGAAAACTGAAAATCCGCACCAGAAAATGGTGGTGAGCGACAAAATAGACAAGGTCCTGCTGCACCCGTTGTGGGGAAATCTGGTATTGTTTGCGGTGTTGTTCCTATTGTTTCAGAGTATTTTCTGGCTGGCCAAGTATCCGATGGATTGGGTAGAACAGGGTTTCGCCCTTTTGGGTAACCAGATAAGCCTGATAATGCCGGAAAGCCTTTTCCGGGACCTGCTGGTGAATGGCCTGATTGCGGGTATGAGCGGCATAGCCGTATTCGTGCCACAGATCATGATACTTTTTGGGTTTATCACGATACTGGAAGACAGCGGCTATATGGCCAGAATAAGCTTTCTTTCTGACCGGGTGATGCGCAGTGCCGGTCTGAACGGGCGCAGCGTGATGCCGCTTATTAGTGGTATTGCCTGTGCTGTGCCCGCAATTATGGCCACAAGAACCATTCAAAACTGGAAAGAACGTCTGATAACGATAATGGTGACGCCGCTAATGAGTTGCTCGGCACGCCTGCCGGTGTACACTATGCTTATAGCTTTGGTTATCCCCAGCCGCACAGTATTGGGTATCATTAACCTGCAAGGTCTGGTACTGATGGGGCTTTATTTGTTGGGTCTGGCGATGGCGCTGCTGGTGGCTTGGGTCATGAATTTTATTATTAAGGCGCGCGACAAGACTTTTTTCCTCATGGAACTACCTGTATACCGGGCGCCACGTTGGAAGAACGTAGGAATTACCATGATCGAGAAGGGTAAAATTTTCATTCGTGACGTGGGAAAAATAATTTTAATTATTTCCCTTGTCTTATGGGCGCTGGCGTCATTTGGGCCCCCGGCTGCCATGAAAACAGTGGAAGAAAAATATGCCATCCTGCGCAACAGGTACCCCGCCAATGAAGTGGAATTGTCGCATGCCTACGCCACCGAAAAGTTACAGAATTCATTTGCCGGCCTTTTGGGCCGTGGCATAGAACCGGTGCTGAAACCACTGGGATATGATTGGAAAATAGGCATAGCCCTGGTCACGTCATTTGCCGCACGGGAGGTGTTCGTAGGCACTATGGCAACCCTTTATTCTGTAGGCGATAAAGAAGCAGGCAAAGAAACACTCAGGGTAAAAATGGCGGAGGCCCGGAACCCGGATGGTACACCCGTATATACCCTCGCTGTAGGTCTTTCTTTGTTGATTTTTTATGTGTTTGCCATGCAGTGTATGAGTACCCTGGCCATTGTGAAACGCGAAACGCGTTCGTGGAAATATCCGATCATACAATTTGTATATATGTTCGCAATAGCCTATGGCTTTGCGTTCATCACGTTTCATGTGTTCCGTTAACAGGAGCGCCACAAAATACAAACCCATTTATCTTTCAATCCTGCTGTTTCCCGCCCCCAATTACCGTTCCGGAGGTGGTGGCGGACCTTCAGGCGACTGATGCGGACCTCCGCCAGGGCGTTTCATCCTGTTCAGCATTTCGGGAAGCATTTTGTCAAATGTTGCTTTCTGAGGGTCAGAACACATAGCCTTTACTTTGCCCAGGTGGTCATAAGTGGAGGTCTCGATCTGCTGCTGTACCAGTACAATTTCGTGCACCAATGAATCCTTGGTATTTTGCTTTATGTCTGCTTGGGTGAGCGTCATGAAGTAAGCTTGTTTCAGTTGCCTGCCCTTAACATTCAACTCCTCCATTTTCTGCCGGTGTTCGTTTATCAACTGATCCAGTTCACGGGCCTGATCATCACCGGGTTTCAGGCATTGCAGCAGGAAATCGCGGGGAGATTCCTGCCCCGGCGGTGGCGGCGGCGGTGGGTGGTGCCCAGGTTTAAACCAGAGTGTCGCCAGCACCCCCAGGTTGCAGATTACAAGAAGTAATGTAAGCAGTTGCCAGTTCCTTATTTTCTTTTCGTTTTCCATGTCTAATAATTATAGGTATTTATGCTAATTATTGTTTCATGTTGCTCGCCGGGGTTCTGAGTAGCCTCTATATTTTTTTTGTTGTTATGAATATAGTGGACCACGGTGCCGGCATTGAGCAAAAGCATGACCGTCGTTGCGGCGATACCCAGTTTTAAAGTCAGGTTACGGGTTGCAGGCTGGACGGGAAGTTTATTCATAGCACCCTCGAAAATTCCATCCGGGGCCGTAGGGCGCTGCATGCCGGCGGTGCTGTCCAAAATGTCGTTTATCCAGTTTTCCTTGTTCATTTCGTGGTGTTATTTTGACGTATGCTTTTCATTTTTCCTTCGGTCGTAGTATTTACCAAGTTCATCTCTTAGATTTTGTTTTGCACGTTGTAAGAGCGATTCCACAGCTTTAAGCGACAATTCCATCACCTCTGCCACGTCTTTTTGGGGCAATCCTTCCACATGGGCTAGCACGAAAGCCGTTTTTTGGTTTTCTGGCAGGGTGCTTATGGCCGCAAACAATAAACGGGCATTTTCTCGTTGTTCCAGGCGAATGCCCGGGTGTTGGAAACTGCCGTCGTGCAACGATTCTGCTCTTTTCAGCTCGTCGGTTGATGCGACGTGTATCCCGGTTTTTCTTTTTCGAGACACCGTCCTCAGATGGTCCAGGCTACGGTTCACTGCGATCCTGTATATCCACGTAGCAATCGTGGATTGATTATTAAAACTAAGAATAGACTTGTAGACCGTGGCAAATACGTCCTGGGTTATGTCTTCGGCATCTTCACGTTGCTGCACCATAGACAGCACAGTGTTATACACCTTGTGTTGGTAAGTATCCACAAGTTGTCTGAAGGCTCCGTTTGCGCCAGATTTTAGTTGTTCAACCAGATTTTCTATCGTTCCGGATTTAGACGTTAACTTCAGTCAGGTTTTAAAATCAAACTACCTACTCCGTCGCTTTGCAAAAGAGTTTTTGTTGTCCTGTATCATATTGGACGATTTCAGGCAAAAATTCCTTTGGTTGCAATAGAAAAGACAGGAAAACCTAAATTTACAACACAAAATAATGCCCGATGTCAGATAAACTCCGAATAGACAGATACCTGTGGGCCATCAGGATGTTCAAAACCCGGTCGCAGGCTACTTCTGCTATTGATGATGGCAAAGTGAAACTTGGGGAGTCCAATATAAAACCGGCACGCGCCGTAAATGTAGGCGACCGCTACCATATTCGCGGTGAGTCTCGTAACTGGGACATAGAAGTAACGGCGCTCATTGAAAACAGGGTAGGCTATCCCGAAGCTATAAAATGTTATACCGATCATACCCCGGAAGAAGAGCGGGTACCCCGGCAAAAGATCGCGGAATCTTTTTATACCGGCAAACGGCTGAGCAAGACCGGCAAGCCCACCAAAAAACAACGCCGTGACCGAACTGAGTTTCTGGATTGAGGGACAGTGACGCAAATTCCATAGCATTTTTGAACACGCCATCAGCATACAGGACCCGGTTCGCACCCACACCCAGCGGCTATCTGCACTTGGGTAATATATTATCCTTCGCCATTACAGCGGCTATCGCCCGGTATTATGGGGCAAAGATCCTGCTCAGGATCGATGATATGGACCAGCAAAGGGCCAGCCCACTGTATGTAGAAGATATTTTTACGACATTAGACTACTTGGGTATTAAATGGGATGAAGGCCCCGGCAACCCCTCCGATTTTGAGCAGAACTGGTCGCAGCGCCACCGTTTACCCCTTTACAATGCTTTGCTGGATAAACTGCGCCATACAGGCAGGGCGTTTGCCTGTCGTTGTTCGCGTGCGGAGATACTGAAAATTGCAGCTGACGGCCATTATCCAGGTATTTGCAAGTCGCTTGGTCTGCCTTTTGATGCACCAGATGCAGCCTGGCGGGTAGATACATCTAATTCCGGAACCATCGGTTTTCGAAATTTATATTTCGGTGAAGACAGGCATCTGCACGAAAATGTCCATTCGTCCATTCTGCCGCCGGAGTTGGATTATTTTGTGGTCCGGAAAAAAGATGCTTTTCCGGCCTATCAGCTTGCATCAATTGCAGATGATGTCCATTTTGGCATCAATCTGATCGTGCGGGGAGCCGATTTATTACCGTCTACAATCGCTCAGTGTTTTCTGGCCCGTTCCCTGGAAATCGAATCTTTCACGCAATCTGTTTTTTACCACCACACCCTGGTTGCCGATATAAATGGACTAAAGCTGTCTAAGTCTGCAGGTGCTATGTCTGTTCAGTACTTGCGCAGTCACGGACTCAGCGCATCAGAAATCCTGAGCCAGGTCTCAAAATTGGCCGGGCTCGGCAGCGCCTCAGATTGGGATGGACTCGTGGCAAGAATTGCCGGATACTACCATCCGTAAACTGGGTTTGGTGCTTGCCATATGCACTGTCAGGGCATTTTTCTATGTATCAGAGTACTTTGTTCATGCTATAAAAATGAATTGTCGTTTTGTGTATATATGACGAAAAATACCTTTTCCGATAGTATTTTTTGTAAATTTACATTGATAAAAATGCAGGGATTGGCCTTAAAATCGTCCTTCATTTACATTACTCGCCAGCGGCCGGTCCTTGTAGATTGTGAACCAATTTAAAATAGCAAGGTCATGGCAGAATTTGATATCAATCACGTACGCAACATTGTTTTATTAGGACACTCCGGCAGTGGCAAAACTACTTTTGCAGAGAGTATGCTCTTTGAAGCAGGACTCATACACCGCAGGGGTTCCGTAGAAGAAAGAAATACGGTCGGCGACTATACCGACCTGGAAAAAGAACGGGGAAATTCTATTTTCTCTAAACTTATGCACACGACCTGGAAGGGTTTTAAGATCAATATACTCGATACTCCGGGCTACGACGATTTTGCGGGTGAGGTTATCAGCGCACTGCGTGTGGCCGATACGGGCGTGATGCTGCTGAATGCTTGCGCCGGTGTGGAGGTGGGCACGGACATCCTTTGGGAATACACCGAACAGTTTAAGACCCCCACGATTTTTATCGTGAATAAAGTGGATCACCATCAGGCAGATTTCGATCGTGCTGTAGCGGAAGCCAAAAGTCACTTTGGTCCGCATGTCACCGTGGTGCAATACCCCACTGCAGTAGGATCCGGTTTTCATGCCATTGTAGACGTGCTGAACATGGTCATGTACCAATATGGCGATCAGGACGGCGGAAAGCCACAGAAGTTGCCGATTCCGGCCAACGAAAAAGAGAAAGCAGCATCACTGCACAAGGAGCTGATCGAGGCTATAGCCGCAAACGATGAGGGCTTGATGGAGAAATACTTTGACAAAGGCGAACTGACGGAAGACGAAATGAAAGCAGGCCTGCACCTGTCTATGGTGAAACACGAATTGTTTCCGCTGTTTTGTGCTTCTGCGAAGCAAAACCATGGTGTGGCGCGTATCATGAGCTATATAGACAATGTGTGTCCTTCGGCGCATGAAATGCCACCTCAAAAGATCCGGAGTGGCGAGATACTGGAGTGCCGCGCCGATGGCCCGCCCTGTATATTTATTTACAAGACCGTGAACGAACCGCATATAGGCGAACTTAGTTTCTTTAAAGTGTACTCGGGCGTGGTGCGTGCGGGCATGGAACTCGTAAACGAGAATACCAGTGTTACCGAAAGATTGAATCAGTTATTCGTCGTAGAGGGCAACAAAAGAACGCCCGTAACCGAGCTTACAGCCGGCGACATAGGCGCCACGCTGAAGCTGAAAAACACCCATGTGAACAATACCTTGCACGAGAAAGGACGCAATCTGGATCTTGAACCAATTGTTTTCCCGGATCCGGTACTGAGTGTGGCCATAACAATTGCCAAGAAGGGTGAGGAAGAAAAACTGGCATCTGCCATGCACCAGCTCCGGGAAGAAGACCCTACGTTGCGCATGGAGGTTTCCGCCGAACTGGGACAGACGCTGTTGCATTGCCAGGGCGATATGCACCTGAGCGTGATAAAATGGAAACTGCAGCATACGTACCATATAGACGTTGAATATGCCCGCCCCCGTATATCCTATCGCGAAACCATTCGGGGCACAGCTGATGCACAATACCGGCATAAGAAGCAGTCTGGCGGTTCCGGTCAGTTTGGCGAGGTTACGATAAGGCTCGAACCCTTGTACGAAGATATGCCAGACCCTGCCGACCTCACCGTGCGGCATAAGGATATTGTGGATCTGCCCTGGGGCGGCAAGCTGGCATATTACAACTGTATAGTCGGTGGTGTGATCGATGCCAGATTTCTGCCGTCTATATTAAAGGGCGTTATGGAAAAGATGAACAAAGGACCTATAACCGGATCGTATGTCAGAGACGTGCGCGTTTGCGTGTATGATGGCAAGATGCACCCCGTGGACAGCAATGACTTGTCGTTTAAGATAGCAGGCATGATGGCGTTCAGAGATGCATTCCACCGGGCCGATCCGCAGTTGCTGGAGCCCATTTATCACCTGGATGTATACTGCCCCGATGAGCTGACCGGGTCTATACTTGGCGACCTCCAGATGCGCCGAGGTATAGTGGAAGGATTTAATAATGAGGGTCATTTTACCATTGTGAATGCCAAGGTGCCGCATGCCGAAATGTTCCAGTATGCATCCTCCCTGCGCAGTCTTACACAGGGTAGGGCCCGTTTTAAAATGAAGTTCGATCATTATGCGCCCGTATCTGCCGATCTGCAACACAGGCTGGCGGAGGCCTTTAAGAAGGAAACGCCAGAAATGGCTGAAGTATAGATACTTACTCCTAAATTACACCGGCTGTGCAGTTGTGCAGCCGGTGTTTTTGTTCGTTTCAAACATCCGTGTCTTTCAACTTCTGCGAAATGGTTGAGTTTTCAGAAATACAAAAATATAGTTGGTTTTTCGATACGGTAGTGGTGACTGTACTGCTGCTGATAATCCGGTTTTTCTGGCGGTATTCTGAGCGGAAAGCCTATTTGCTTTTTTTGTTGCCATTTGTATTGATTGCCGGGTACCTTATGGCAGAACGGCTGTATACCAGAATAGACGATGCCGGCATTCACTACCGGATCATACCCTGGCAACGATCGGAAACAATAATAACCTGGGATCGGGTTGAGTATGTGAAAATTTCTAAAACAATAGTGTATAGTCACAGGACTTCCAGGTACGATGTTTACACACTAAGCAGCGGCTATGGTCTTTATATTTTTCGAAAAGTTGGTCGTCCGGTTATTATCGGGACAAACAAACCGGACGAAGTAAGGAACACTATTCTAACGACAGGTCATGGCGATAAAATTGCCGGTGATCAGGGTATTCACTAGCGGGATCAAAGACGGTCAAAATGCTAACTTTTGGAAAATAAAATCTTAATGTGCCACATTCAGTTTTCTATTTTCTTTGCCCTTTGCTGAGGTCAGCGTTAGGGTATATAGCCCATCTGGCAGGTCCCGAAGATTAAGGTCAATTGTACTTGCTCCATTCAACTTTGACTGGTGTACAACTTGTCCCATCAGATCAAAAACCACCAATTCTTCCAGGCCGCTCAAACCTGTAAGATGCACCACATCTGAGGCTGGATTCGGATACACACTGGTCATTCCGATTTGGACCGCTTCGCTCAAAAACAGTGGACAAGTCACAATCGTAATGCTATCAGATGTGGCGCAGCCTGCGGCATTGGTAACCGTTAATGTGTACACGAAAACGCCTCCGGGAGGGAAGCTATAGATGGTGAGGGTTGGCATGGTGTCGCCGGTATTCCACATATAGCTATCGCCCGCCACCCATGAGGTTCCTAGTACCAAAGAGTCAAG
Source organism: uncultured Bacteroidota bacterium (assembly GCA_903926605.1). Classification (GTDB taxonomy): domain Bacteria; phylum Bacteroidota; class Bacteroidia; order Chitinophagales; family Chitinophagaceae; genus CAIYTT01. The sequence continues at coordinate 2,794 of CAIYJV010000098.1, read as the reverse complement.
ACCACAGACAGTGGTGTCGTTGCCTAAAGTGAACATCGGACCGGGGCCGAAACCAATATCAATACTTGTATCAAAAACGCAGCCGTTATCGTCGGTTATTGTGAGCCAGTAGATACCAGTGTCACTTGCAGAAAAAGGAGCAATGGAAAAGTTTGGATTAATGAATGACATGCTTCCCGGGGTGCTCCAGAGATAAGTAAAAGGAAAAACACCGCCAGTGATATAGGAGCTCACGTTCAGGTCGCCGCCACTACATACCGGGAAATTACCTGCGATCGAATCGGTCATCCGGAAAGGTTGTCCTACTACTTCAGTCACCGTATCATAACAACCACCGACAATAGAAAGTACCAGTGTATAGGTGCCGGCGAAGAGTCCGGAAATAGTCGACGAGGCACTGGTATATCCGCCTGGTCCCGTCCAGTTGTATGCGGTAACACCTGTTCCTCCTGACGTGGAAATGATTATTTCACCATCATTACCACCAAAGCAGGATGTATTGTAAATAGTGGGAACTACGGAAGGCGCTATACAGCCTGCGGTGTCCTCGGTTACGGCAAGGCTGTCGTTTACAGGCGAATCCCCGGTGGGTAAAGAATTGCCGTTCACAATGCATCCGCCCGTATGGAATTTTACAGTGCCGGTACCCGCCGGAGGTGCAGTCCAGGGCACAGAAATATAGGGTGATGTGCCGGAAAGCAGAGTGGCGTTTTGTTCCAGATAGGTGCGGCTGTTCCAGGTCCCGGAGTGTATAGTTGAAGGCAGCAAGCCCCAGTTATTTATACCGGTATCGTTTGTGTTAGATACGCAGGTGGTCTGAAAACCATATTTATATCCAAGAGTGGACACAGATGAAGATGCTACTTTAATACGCAAGGTATAAGTAGTGCCAGGAACATATGTGGTAACTGCGGTAGCGCCGTAATACAGCGTGGTTTGGGAATAGGGTGCGAGTGCAGTGCCGCCGCTGTGACACCCAGCGTAGCCGCAAGATCCTGAATCGAATGAAGCTCCCGTGCGACCACCATGCCCCGCAGCAACTGGTCCGGCAACGTTGCTCATAAATATTGCTGTTAAAACAATAAGGCATACAGAAGTAATGACCACATTTTTGCTGTGAATACCCAGTTGTCGCATAATTATTTTTTTTATCTACCAAAGATAGGGTAATCAATGGATAAAGTAGAAAAAATCATATTAAAATATAGAACAAAAAAGCTGCTTCGTATTGGCCGCAAAATAGCTGCCTTCAGGTGGGGAACTCAAAAAGAGAATGAATAGCTATTTTCACTTATTTTAGCGTAAACAGTCTAAAGGTGGAAGTGTTTAAAGTAAAAGGTTGTATTGAAATAATTGGAGTCAACCCCTATCTGCCGCTTCCAGATCACATACTGGAAGGTATATTGGCGCAGGCTGGCAAAACACGTGGCGCTATACCTGTTTGTGGTGTATTGGAAGGACGGAAGTACACACAGACTTTGGTGAGATTCCGGGGCCAGTGGCGTTTTTACATCAATACAGCTATGTTGAAAAAGTCTCCGCAGCGGGTGGGGGAAGAAATTATGCTGACCATACAGTATGACCCCGAGGAACGAACCATTGCCATGCACCCCAGACTGGAACAGGCTCTGGGTGAACACCCGGCAGCCAGGCAGGTCTTTGAAGGGCTCAGTGCCTCCAGAAAAAAGGAGATCGTGCGCTACATCAGTAACCTGAAAAGTGAGTTGTCGGTAGAGAAAAATGTAACTCGGGCCATCAATTTTCTATGTGGTGAATCCCGATTCGTGGGTCGCGACAAACCTTGATCCTGCCTGCGTCAAATCAAACGGATGCAAGCAATTTGTCAAATTCCCTTCTCGAACAGAAAATGGTGTTCACATGAGTGTCTGCGTACACAAAATATCCTTTTGACGCCATGAAATCCAGAATTTGGGTTCTCTTCACCAATTCCTTGTTCACGTTAAATATCACCGTTTCCACGCACACCAGCAGTGGTTGGTATTTATCGTAGTCCAGCGTCTTCAGTATTTCCTCGTCCAGCCCTTCCACATCTACAGAGAGCAGTGTCGGGGCTTTATCGTTCAGATGATCGCGGATAATATTGTTGATGTTTTTGAGTGGTACTTTAACTACGGCTTTGATCGGAAAACCTTCTTTTTCATAATTTCTGGCCTCCTCGGCCGAAAAAGTATTGATGTGGGTATGGTCAGTGCCAAACATATAGTAATCGGCTTCGCTTTCCACTGCTCCGCCAATGCCAAAGTTCAGCACAGTATCGCCGGGTCTGGTCGACTTCAGTACATCGCACAAGTCTTTGTTGGGCTCTACCAGCACCCCCCGGTTTCCGCGCAGGTAAAACCCATAGGTATTGCTGCCCATAATGGGTTCATTGGCGCCAATATCCAGATAGGTCACCGATTCTATGCCATACCTGCGCAACATACTGGTGATGATGACATCTTCACCAAACTGGGAAAACGAAAAATGCGCGTGGCCCTTCATGGCGGGCATAACAGATTTTATTTTCCGGGCTATTCTGTGTATGGTAGTTTCCTTCATGGCGTTTTATATTTCCGGGGCTTAATTTATTGCGGTTAAAGTTTAAAAGACGGGTCATGCACTTTGGCCAGTTGTTCGTACCTGCGCGCCGAATCAAGGTTGCCCAGCGATTTGTAAATAATAGCCGTATAGTTATAAGACTTATAACCGTAGTACTCGGGTGCTAACAATATGGTTTTCTTAAAATCATAAATAGCCGAGTCGTACTTGGCTATATAATAATAGCACACCCCTT
>CAIYJV010000097.1 GCA_903926605.1 uncultured Bacteroidota bacterium | reverse complement strand
GCCATGCTCTATAGCTTATTGGGAACCTGCAAAATGCATGGTATCAATCCCTTTGTCTGGCTCAAAGACGTGCTGGAACGAATACCCACCCATCAGATCAAAAACATCAACGAACTGTTGCCGCACAACTGGCTCCCATCGCAAAATTAGCGCTGCCAACCCATTAGCTCAAGACGTGGTTGGCCGGAGGGATACCTTTAAAGCTGACAACTGTTGCATAGTAGAAATTGTTTAGGGAGTTCAAATATAGTAATTCGCCACCTAAACATAAAACCTAAGTAATTATCTATCAGTATGTTACTCCTTATGTATGCGCTGAAAATGTCGCTGTCCTGTTACCTGTGATTGAATTTCCACCACATAAGTAACTACAGTTCCGCTATCAGTATTCAAAAGACGTTCTTTACTCCTTCATCACCTTCCTCACAACTCTTACACCCGTTTCCATTTGCACAACCTCCACAAAATAAACCCCATTTTCAAGCTGCGAAATATCAAACGTTTCCGTTTTCTTGCTTACTACTCCAAATGATTTTACCTTTTTACCAATCACATTATAAATCATCAAACTACACCCCCGAGCACCATCTACTTCAAGATAATTTTTTGCAGGGTTAGGGTATAGTATTATTTCGGGTGCTAGTGCTGATATTTCTGCAACACCTGTCATTGTACCCACATTACTCACTTTGCGTATCCGGTTGTTCCACCAATCAGCAATATAAAGATTACCTTTTTTATCAAATGCCAAACCTGCTGGTTTGTCTAATTTGGCAGCAGTTGCAGGTCCATTATCACCGCTAAAACCCTCTATACCATTGCCCACAATGGTCGTTATGATCCCTGCAGTATCTATTTTCCGGACAACAAAGTTTCCGCAATCGGAAAAAAAAACGTTTCCGATATCATCAGTGATTATTCCTTCCGGCCCACGTAATAGTGCTGCGGTACTCGGACCATTATCACCCATATACCCCCCAGCCGTATCACTACCGGCAAAAGTGGTAATGATCCCGTTTGTGTCAATTCTCCGTATTTTATTGTTACCTAAATCACTGATGTAAATATTACCCTTAAGATCGATAGCTAAATCTACCGACACTTTAAACAAAGCAGAATCAGCCGAATCTCCATCGCCACTATAACCAAAGGTTCCCAATTCTTTACCCGCTATACATGTAATAATTCCATTGGTGTCAATTTTGCGGATAACACCACCTCCATCAGCCAAAAAGAGATGCCCTTGTCTGTCGAGTTTGATTCCAGCCGGTGCACATACCTCCGCACTGCTTGCAGAACCGCCATTGCCTGAATTGCCGCAATTCCCATCACCGGAAAGGGTATTCATTATTCCCGCCGAATCAATTATCCTTATTCGGGAATTACTAAAATCAGGAATGTACAACACATTATTATTAAAATACAAATAATAAAAAGAAGCGGATAGCTCAGAATTCGTTGCGGGAATCCCATCACCATTGTAACCTGCAACACCAGTACCGCCGATTGTTGTAATTACACCAGTAGTATCTATTTTCCGCACACGACCATTGCCATAATCGGCAACATAAATATTGCCGTGCGTATCTGTTGTTACACCTACTGGTACGGACAATTTTGCATCAGTTGCCTGACTATAATCACCACCAAAACTTCCTGTAGTGCCAAGCCCGTAGGCACCACTTCCGGCAATGGTAGTAATGATCTGTGCTTGTGTATTAATACAGGCACAGATCATTACAGTGATGATAATTACCCTCATCATTTAACGACAAATTTAAGATTAAACATTTTTCCGTAACTGTCGGTCAAATGCAATAGATAGAGACCCTGCTCTTTCGGATTTACAATCCGAAAGCCAATGGTCCCGGATTTGTAATCCGCGTCGGCAACAAAATCCGAAAGAGCATAGGCTGAATAACAATTGCTACCCCTAACGTTTCCACTTCCTTCCATAGTCAAATACCAACTGACAAAAAGACCTGACACCCGTCTCAAAGCCGCTTTCGTCTATAAAAAATCTACTGGTATGGTGTCCAGGCGCCTTTGCAGGATCATTTCCTTTCGGCATTCCACCCAGATAATAAAAGAACGAAGGAGCCTTGGCACTGTAGAAACTAAAGTCCTCAGCCCCGGTTTGCCAGTGGCCCTCATGCACGTTCCCGGCACCCGCAGCAGCTTGTAGCGATGGCACCATGGCAGCAACCAGTTCGGGGGTATTGTACACAACCGGACAGGCTTCTTCTATAGTCACCTCCGCAGTTGCTCCAGATGCCTCGGCGATCTTCTCTGCCATTCTCTTTATCCGTTGGTGCACGTCCCGCTGCATCGCGGTGTCCAGCGTGCGAATGGTGCCCGTCATCACGCATTCATCCGAAATGATATTTTGCCGCACACCACCATTTATAGTAGCTATGGTAACTACCGCGGGAGCAGCAGTAAGGTTTTCCTGCCGGCTTACAATGGTCTGCAACGAGGTCACCACCTGCGCTGCCACCACGATCGGGTCTACCCCACTCCACGGGCTTGCCCCATGCGATCCCTTGCCCTTTATTTTGATGGTGAGCCAGTCGCACGCAGCCATGAATCCTGCACTTTTATAGGTGATGGTACCTGCCTCTACATCGCTTTCTATGTGCAGCCCGAAAACCGCATCTACTTTGGGATTGTCCATAACACCCTCGCGCACCATTTCGTCGGCACCTCCTGTTTCTCCTGCTGGTGGCCCTTCTTCCGCCGGTTGAAACAGAAAAATAACAGTACCCGGCACATCCTTCTTCATCTTCGACATCACTTCTGCTGCGCCCATCAGCATGGCCGTATGACTGTCATGGCCGCAGGCATGCATCAAACCTACTTTTTTGTCTTTGTAGTCGGCGGTTACTTTCGAAGCGAAAGGCAGGTCTACGGCTTCGGTCACCGGCAAGGCATCCATGTCTGCACGTAGCATCATAACCGGCCCCGGTTTGCCGCCTTTTAAAATCCCGGTCACTCCTGTATGTGCTATTCCGGTCTTTACCGTCAGGCCCAGACTCTTCAGGTGCTCCTCCACCTTTTTGGCAGTATTGAATTCCCTGTTGCCCAGTTCCGGGTGCTGATGAAAATCTCGCCTCCAGCTCACTACTTGGGGCATTTCGGCCCTCACCAGTTTGTCATATTCCGGTGGCATGGCCGACTGTGCCGCCCCCCTGAAAGCGAACACGGATAGCGAAGCCAAAAATAGAAATCTCCTCATAATAGCTGTTTTGCACTACAAATCTAAGGTTTATGAACTTGTATTAGTTTGAGTATGGAGCATTTTTTGCGTGGCTGCTTTTAAAATGCGCACAACCAAAGTCAATGATCAAAAAGCTATTCCCACCAAACACAAACCGCCCGCATGCACCCCACTCTACCACAAACCACCCGCAAGCTCCCCGCCTGCCAAGGAGGGGCCGACGAAACAAAGTGCGAAGCCTTTGTTTCATCGGGGGTGGTCGCTGTCAGGATATGTTCCCAAACCCTGACCCTTGCACCCCACTCTACCACAAACCACCCGCAAGCTCCCCGCCTGCCAACGCGGAGAGAATATAAGGATTTTAGATTTTAATAAGCTCCTTTTTACACTGTTCGCTTTCCGCAATTGCTCGGTTTGGGCTAAATTGCACCCTACCACGCCCAGGACCACAAACCAAAACTGAGACCTATAACGCCTCGCAAATGGCAAAAAAGCAATTACTCATTTTCGCGCTAGAGTACTTCGGTCAGCATACCGTACAGGGAACTGCGCTGGCTAAACGACCTACTCAGGTTGCAGAATCGTTTATTGACAACGGTTGGGACGTGGTGTTCGTGCATCGCGACGGTCGCGACGAATGTGGTGAAAAACCCTTTGTGGTGAAAAATGAAGCCAACGGTATTACCCGCATCGTGGTGAAGATGCAAGGGTCTTATACCGACGACCATTTGCCTGCACCAGTGCGTAAAGTGCTTACATATTATTATGTCACCTACCGGGGTGACCGAAGCTACCGCTGGGCGGAGGATGCAATGCACTGCATAGAAAGTTGCGGCGTTACGCTGAATCCTGATCTGATACTTGGTTTCTACACACCGCGAGGGCCGCTGTTTCTGGCCAGTCACTATGCCCGCAAGTTGAATGTACCCTGGGTAGCCGATATTCAGGACCCGATCCTAAGCGGCATCAGCCCCGGTATGAGCGGGCAAGCCATAAGCTGGATGCGCAAAACACTGAAAACAGCAAGGTCCATTTTCCATATTTCCCCGGCAAGCGCCCGACACGACGCAGCGCTTTTGCACATGCAGATCACCAATTTGTGGCATGCGGTACCGGAAATGGTACCCGATAGACCTCAAGATAAAGAGGATTCGCTCTTAAGCGATTATAAAGACTGCTTCAATGTGTTTTACGGAGGATCGGTGACCGAAGCCCAGCAGCCTTTTACGCAGGTGAACCAGGTTATTGCCCGCGCTGCCGAAAAAGGGCTGCGAATTGTCGTACATCTTGCCGGAAACAAGAATGCCGAAACCATTTTCTCCAGGAATCTCGGCCCGGACCACTTCCATTATCTGGGTTGGCTGGACACCACGACCGTACACAAATACATCATGAATTGCCAATGTACCATGGTAATCCCCTTTAAAACGAAAATCGTGGTGCCGTCTAAGTTGTTCGAATTGTGTGCCTACCCCCGGCCGGTCTGGGTTATAGGCGAAGACTCAGGTTCTTTTGCCGACCTCATGACAGACTGGGGTATTGAAGGTTACAAGGTAGCTGATGCGGAATATCAAACCGCCGCGGTACTGGCGGCAGCAACCGGCGACTTTTCAAAAATGCTATCGCTGGACAGGTGCACCCGCCCTATAGTTCGGGCAAGCGACCTTTTTGATCACTATCTGAACGCTTCCCGATAATCTGGTATCAAACATATCGCTACAAGTGCGATTTGCAACATTACCCTATCACTTTCTGGGTGCCGGTCCCATGATCAACTTTTGTGCCGGTTTCTGAGTCTGTGGCTGCATGGCCTGCAACTGCATCATGGCAGCCTGCATACCTTGCTGCGCCTGCGGATTGTCTGGCTTAAACTTCAATGACATCCGCCAGGCTGATACTGCCTCCTGCAACTGATGGTTAGAATAGTATGCACCGCCGAGGTTGTACCACAACTGCCCGTTGGTAGAGTCGAAAGACAATCCCTTCTTAAACTCCTCTATAGCCTCCGGAAACTTCCCGATACGGCCATAGTCATCCCAACCCTTGCGCATATAATGATCGCTGAGCAGTGCGTAAAGTCCCTTCAACGTCGGATAATTGGGGTACAAAGCCTTTACGCTGTCTATATTGGCCTTTGCCTTATCTATATCGCCCAACTTGAACCAGGCTATGCCCCTGTTAAGGAAACCGGCCACAAAAGTGTGCTGATGCAGATCAATTGCTTTGTCCAGCAAGCTGATGGCGTAATGGAGGTCCTCGGTCTTTTTCTTTTCGTCTTTCTCGTAATCTGCTTTCGAGATCACGGCTGCAGCCACATTGGCCATCACCAATATACTGTTGGGCGACACCTTAATGTCGGCGGCAAACAGAGTGCCATCGCTCTTCCATTCCAGGTTGCGCGGCATAGCCACCACAGCAGATGCAATAGTTAACACCAGCATGAGCACAGCCACCAGCTTCATGCCCAATGCATGGTCGCCGATTTTCTTTACCCCGGCGAACAGCAACCAGGCTGCCGCTATCGCAAAACCCAGCGAAGAATGGAAAATAAGCCTTTCGCCCAAAGTAGCACCAATATCAAATACAAGGTTGTTCACCAGCAACAGATGCAACAAATAAAAGGCAATAGCGAAACTGAGCACCTTGAAATTTTTCTTTACAAATCCGAAAAATACCATCAAACCCGCCAGCCCTATGTGTACGATCATGGAAAGGTACACACTCAAACTGCCAAAATCCTTATACGGAATGGAATTGTACGAATAGTCTGCTGACAAAGGATAAGGCCAAAGCAGGAACTTGATATAGTATATCGAACTGGATATCTCTGTTGCCAGTTTCTGTGGATGCGTGGCATAATAATAGGGGTTGTTCAGGATCTCTTTTTCAGAGTTACCGCTGGTATGCCTTATGGAGTTAAGTATCTCGTCGAGTGTCATTGCCGATGTATCTTCTCCCAATGCCGTAATGATGGCCACCTTGATACGTATATACAGGTACACGCACACCACCAGCAAGAAAGGCATAAATGCCATGATGCTTTTTTTAATGGTGTAGTTGCGGAAGAGAAAAAAGGAGAACGGAAGCAGGAATACCATCGTTATGGCGTACTCCTTGGACATAAAGGCAAAAAAGAAACTCACCATGGCCAATGCCAGCATCACCATCTTTTTCCGCTCCTGGTATTTGTAGGCGCAAATAAATGTGAGGCACATGAACAGCAGCGACATGATCTCGTCCCGGCTCTTTACGTTGGCCACCACCTCGGTATGAATGGGGTGAATGGTAAATAGGATGGTCGCTACAAGCGCCACCAACGGCTCTGTGGGAAACACGATATATCGTAGAAAATAAAGCACCACTACCACCAGCAGCATATACCACAACACATTCATCACGTGCCGCACCTGCATTTCATGTACCAGCTTCATTTCTTCCGGCCCACGCACACCGTAGGACATATTGCGATGCAGGAAGCTGTCTATCTTTTCAGGTTGTACGGCGCCGAAAAACTGCTGTTCAATGGCAAAAGTGACAATAGACAGCGGACGGTAACGGCCACCCGTAAGCTGGTTGCCCGTATTCAACTGTTTGTAATAGCTGTCATAAGCATCGCGGGAAAGAATCTTGCCGATTCCGGCAAACCCTTCCTGCACATATTCATTTTTCACGATCACGATACCATCGTCATGCGCAAATTCATTTCCCGCACTGTTGATGTAGAAAATAAAAGCCAGAGCCGCCACTATGACGGCCTGCAACTTAAAATCCGTCCATGACCAGCCCTGCGGCCCGAAAAAACCCTTCATGCCGCCGCCGCCAGATCCTGCCCGCCCCTGCTCTATTGCTTCCGGTGCGTTACCTGTAGACTGCGATTCTGTTTTTTGTTCACTTACCTGTGTAGATTTCTTTTTCTTTGCCATACGATCGCTGAAACACCCAAATATATATCAAAACAGAAAAAAAACGTTTCTTTATTTGGCAATCATGGTTTGCCTCCACCCCCAACCATTATACTTTTTACCACCCCCACCATAAAATAGTGGATAATTCGTTTTCCATATACAAGACGCCTTAACTATCTTTGACCCATGCGCCGCCTTTCTGCCACATTGTTACGATCGTTCCTGCAAGGCCTTATCCTTATCAGCCCCATTGCAGTAACCGCCTACCTCATCATACGGGTATTCGACAGCGTGGACAGTATGATACCCTACAATCTGGTGCCGTTCATGCCGCGTGGCATTGGCGTGTTGGTGGTGGTCACCCTGGTCACACTCATTGGCTATCTGGGAACAAGGTTCTTCATCGGTCGCTGGCTGTTCGACTCTTTTGCTTTTGTACTCCAGCATACCCCCGGTGTAAAACACCTTTATTCATCGCTTCGCGACATTATTACATCATTTGTTGGCGAAAAGAAAAAATTCAACAAACCTGTATGGGTATGTGTAAGTCAATCGCCGGAGACCTGGCGCATTGGTTTCATGACCCAGAAAGACATGACCCATTTTGGCATGGACGATAAGGTGGCGGTATATATGCCGCACGCCTATGCCATATCCGGCTGGGTGATCCTGACCGATGCCATTAACGTGAAACCCGTAAAAGACATGACGGCAGCCCAGGCAATGAAATTTGCCGTAAGCGGAGGCATAACCACTGCGGAAGATGAAAACTGACCACCGGAAACTGAACTTCAACGCCGGACCGGCGACACTACCTGATGCAGTACTTGAAGCCGCTAACGCTGCAATATATGATTACGAAGGTTCCGGATTGTCTATTCTGGAGCTTCCGCACCGCGGCGCTGCGTTTCAAAAAATAGTAACTGAATGTAATATGCTGGTTCGCGAACTGTGCGGACTGGGCGACGATTTTGAAATATGCTGGATGCAGGGCGGTGGCCGCATGCAGTTTGCCATGATCCCCATGAACTTCCTGCCACAGAACGGGAAGGCTGGCTATATTGTCTCCGGGCACTGGGCAGAAGAAGCCATGCAAAATGCCACATACTATGGATCTGTTGATTCAATATGCTCTTCTAAATCATTGCATTTCACAGAATTACCAATTGTACCACCAAACGCCGGTAGCGATTGCGCCTATGTGCATATTACTACCAACAACACCATTTATGGTACCCAATGGCACCATGTACCCCAGGTGAACGCCCCACTGGTGGCGGATATGAGCAGCGACATCCTGTCTGCTTCAAGAGACTATTCAAGATATGACCTGTTTTATGCAGTGGCTCAAAAAAATCTGGGCATAGCCGGCAATTGCCTTGTGGCCATTAAAAAAGAATTTCTGGCCCGCCAGGTGCGTAGCCTTCCTCCCATATTGGATTACCGGGCACACATTTCCGAAAACTCGGTCCTGAATACCGCCAATGTGTTCGCCATTTATGCTTCCTTACTGATGTTACGTTGGATAAAAGCCCGTGGACTGACAAATATTGAGAGCGACAACAAACTGAAATCCAGTATATTATACCACGCTATCGAAAATTCTGCTCACTTTGCAGCCCATGTCCGCAAAATAGAAGACCGTAGCTTGATGAATGTATGTTTTTCTGCCACAACACCGGAAGCACGCACCCTGTTCGACGAAGCCTGCAAAGAAGCCCGTATCACGGGCGTTTCGGGGCATAGGTCGGCTGGTGGGTATAGGGTATCGTTGTACAATGCGGTATCGGTAGACTGGGTGCGGAAACTTGTGGAAATAATAGAGTCACTATAAATTGATTTTCAATTAATTAATGAACTTACTTACAATAAAAGGTTAAATAAAATAACCT
>CAIYJV010000096.1 GCA_903926605.1 uncultured Bacteroidota bacterium | reverse complement strand
TTACCCACGATTTCGGTACGGTAGAAGAAGGTCCGGACGCCAATTGTGTATTTAGTTTTAAAAATACCGGCAAAGAGCCTATTATTATACAAAAAGCAAATCCGTCATGCGGTTGCACGGTTCCCTCTTTCTCCAGCGAACCTGTACCGCCCGGTGCTACTGGTACGATAAACGTAGCCTACCATACCAAGGGTAAGCCCAATGCATTTACCAAGACGATCACTGTTCAGTCTAACGCCGGTACCAAGGTGCTGACCATTAAGGGTAATGTGGAAAAAGCGCCTACCGGATCGGTGCCGGAGAACAACTCTATGTTGCGTACAAATTAAGAAAATACAATCGTTATTAATCAAATATCCATACACATGAAAAAGGTTTTTGTTACACTCTGCTGCCTTACCTTGGGCGTACTAGCAGTTAGCGCGAAAAGCAAAAGTAAAGGCACAGATACAGTAGGTGTATTCAAATTCGTTGATTCGGCAGACACCCACAATTTTGGTGAAGTTCCCGAAGGCCCTTCTGCCGAATGGGATTTCATATTCTCGAATGTGGGTAAAAAACCCATCGTGATCAGCGAAGCTCATGGATCATGTGGATGTACGGTGCCAACATGGCCCAAGGATACTATTTATCCGGCCAAGAAGAAGTTTTTCGGGCTCATCAAGGCTGCTCCTAAGAAATACAAAATACATGTAACGTATAATACCAATGGACGTCAGGGTGCTATAATGAAAGAAGTGATAATTTCTTCAAATGCAAAACAGCAGCCTATGACTTTGCATATCCGTGGATTTGTAAAGCCAAAGCCAGCTGAACCCGCAGCCGCACCACAAGTAAAACCTGCGGTAGCGCCGGCTGCCACCAAATAAACGGGCGTGTGCCTGTTAGAGTTTTGTGCTTTAAAAAGTATGAGCGTAAAAGTATTCACCTTTTTACTGTTTTTTGCCGCTGCCACGCGGTGTGCTGCTCAGGAGCAGACACCCGCAGGTGGAAGCAATGCGGCAGCGAAAAAGGAATCGAAATCGGGAAGTAGAAAACATAAGCAAGAGATTCAGGTTGCTGAAAAAAAGGTGACGCCAGAATCAAGGATAGAAGAACAGGTGCAGAAGTTGATTCAACTGCAGTTACAAAAAGATCCGGCTAATCCGCCCACGCCCGAACAGGCAAGCAGTTGGCGTAGTCAGTTGTGGGAGGGTGCGGATTTTCTCATTCTTTCTGGCCGCATAAACCAGGCTGCGCCGGTACCAGCGGCACCGCCAGTGGATCCTGACGCTCCTCGTATGGAGTTCCCGGGCGGCAACGTTTTTAATTATGGCGATGTCCCTGAGCGTGATGAACCAGTAGCTCACGAATTTGAGTTCTTTAATACAGGGAAGAAACCACTGATTATTCAGGAGGCGCACGGATCTTGTGGCTGCACGGTACCCTCTTTTTCAAGAGAACCCGTATTGCCGGGGCAAAAAGGTGTAATCACGGTAAAATATACTACCAAGGGGCGGCCGGGGCCAATAAACAAAGATGTATCTGTATCGTCTAACGGAACACCGGCACTCAACTATTTGCACATCACAGGTAATGTGATCGCCAGCAGCACCGCAGTAGAAAACACCGATAAGAAACCCATACCCGCTGCACCGCCGGCAGTAGGTACGGGCACAAAATGAAAATTTTAAATTTTTATACCAATTGTTAAACCAAAATTAAAAATCCATTTATGAAAAAACTGATCATTCCGTTCTTCTGTCTGTTTTTCGGACTTTCTTTCACATCTGTCGCCCAGGACAAACAGGGTGGTGCCTTCAAATTTAAGGAAGGTGATACCCACGATTTTGGCCAGGTGCCACTTGGCCCTGAAGTTTATTATGATTTTGTGTTTACCAATACCGGCAATGCGCCCCTGATTATTACCGATGCACAGCCATCATGCAGCTGCACCACTCCGGTTTGGCCTCATGAGCCTATTTTGCCAGGACAAACAGGCAAGATAAATGTGGGTTACAAGACCAAGGATCATCCTGGCCCATTCAACAAAGACGTGTACATTCAGTCTAATGCAACCAATAATCCTTCAGGCGAAAAGCGCTACACGATCCATATTAAGGGTGTGGTAACAGAAGGTGCAAAAGACGCAACCAAAAAGTAATTCTTGTTTAAGCAATTGTACGAGCTCGGGTTATCCCGGGCTCTTTTTTTGTGCAAGTAGTGGCTAGTAAAATCTGGTAAAAATATTGCCAAAACCGAATTCAAGGTAGAACCAGGAGTATGGGTATTCTTTCTGCATTTTAAAAACGCCGGTACCATGCTGCCCGTTGTTGAATTTCAAAGACACCAGATCTGCGCTGTCTGATTTAAAGAATAGTGTGCGGTTTACGATAGAGTCTTTCCAGTTGTCTTCGCCCACTGTAAAACTGTTTTCCCGAATGGTAATGTGCTTGCCCCGCATTTTGAAGCCCAGACTATTGTCTAGTTGCCATGTACCGGAAAAAGTAGTGAACCAGCGGAAGTCGCGGCTGTCGCCATCGCCGGTAAGCACGCTGATACCCAGTTTCAATGCAAACGAATCTTCTGTGAATTGAATTTCTGTTTCGGCCAGCGGGTGCATTATAGCTGTGTCTGCATGGTACTGCGCCGAAAGCGCAGCCAGCGTGCTGCTGGTGGTGCTATCCAACGTATAAAGCGCCCCTTTGTGTTCCCACCAACCATAGTATTTAGATGCCTGCGCATTCGCGACCACAGGCAAAGAAAAACACACTGCCAGAAACAATTTTTTCATTTTAAACATAAGTGCACCCGTTCATATTAATCCTGCTGCGCCCTATCAAAAATAGCCAAAATACTCCTTACTATGGCTGGCAAACTCAATAAAGACCTCATCGCCCTCTTTGTATTGCGTAAAATCTTCCGGACTGACTTGTATGCTGATCTTTACCGCCCAGTCAATATAAAAATAGTAGGTATTCTTCATGGGTACGAACAATTTCTTAGTGATCC
>CAIYJV010000095.1 GCA_903926605.1 uncultured Bacteroidota bacterium | reverse complement strand
TAACAAAAAAATATACCGAAATGAAAAAAAATAAATTTCTTTTAGTCGCTTTGTCGGCTATTTTGATTAGTGCAAATTATTCCCTGTATGGCCAAATTATTACCAGGGTTGCTGGTACCGGTGCAGGCGGCTTTTCTGGAGATGGTGGACAGGCAACGGCTGCCCAACTCTTTGACCCTGCTGACGTTGCATTCGACGGCAGTGGTAATATGTACATTGCTGACAACTATAATCGTCGAGTGAGAATGGTCAACACCAGTGGAGTGATTAGCACCATTGCCGGCAACGGAGATACCCTTTACCATGACAATGTGGCCGCAACCGCGTCAGGATTTCGGCAGCCGCGTGGTCTTTTGTTTGATGGAAGTGGAAACCTTTATATTGCGGATCACCAAGATCGGCGGGTAAGAAAAGTAGCTACAAATGGAATTATCACCACATTTGCGGGAAATGGCAGTTCCTCAAGTTCCGGTGACGGAGGACAGGCAACAGCAGCGTCGATTGGGGATCCAAACGGGCTAGCAATTGACGGATCTGGGAATGTGTATATTGCCACGTATGTCGGCAAAAATGTTAGAAAAGTAAACATTTCCGGCATTATCAGTACGTTTGCGGGTTCGAGCAGCAGTGGTTATGCAGGCGATGGTGGCTCTGCGAATGCAACCTCTACAAAGTTAACTTCCCCCCTAGGTGTAACATTTGATGCTAATGGCAATTTGTTTATTACCGACTATGGTGTGGGTTGTGTACGGGAAGTGAGTGGTGGAATTATTTCGACCTATGTCAGTAACCCTGGAATTGCTGCAAAGGGATATTACGGAGACGGAGGGCCTGCTACTGCAGCGCAAATAGGTGCTTATAAATCTGTATTTGATAAGAGTGGCAATTTATACATTGCAGACTGGGATAACAATAGAATTAGGAAGGTAAACGCCAGTGGCATTATTTCCACATTTGCTGGGACAGGTACGGCAACCGAATCTGGTGATGGGGGTAATGCTGCAACAGCCACCCTTCACAATCCTTCTGGAGTGGCATTTGATGCCTCGGGTAATTTGTATATTAGTGACTACGGAAACAGTGCGATTCGCAAAATAAGCAACGATACACCACGTTTTAGCATTGGGTACAACCAGTCGGCAACAATATGTATGGGTACTACTCTCACGTTAAGTTCAGAATTGGCGATCACTGACGATTGGGTGGACACCAAAGTAACCTGGACCATTGTTTCCGGCGCTACCAATGGTAGCCTTACATCTTCCTACGCGCCTACTGGAACATACAGTGGATCTGCAATTACACCGTCATCCAGTTTGGTCTATACGCCGTCATCCAGTGGTACAGACGTTTTTACGGTTCAGATTTCAGATGGGTATCTCACCAGTAAAACTTCCTTTCATGTAAATATTACTGCTCTTCCTGCAATAACGGGTACGAAAGAAGTTTGCGTTGCCAGTACCACAACCTTATCCGGTTCACCCGGCAGTGGCACGTGGAGTACGGGCTCATCCAACGTGACTGCGGGCAGTTCTACCGGAGTCGTTACCGGTTTGGCAAGCGGAACCGCAGCCGTTACCTACACTACGGGATGCGGCTATACTACTGCTGTGGTTACGGTAGACGCACCACCATCGCATGTTTGCGCCAGTGCCACCCCTAATGTGGTTTGCAGTGATGGCACATTCGATCTCGCCGCCGACGTGGGCGATGGGGGAACGAATCTCACATATTCCTGGTCCGGACCATCAGGAGTTTTAGGCACATCGGCTAGTCTTTCATCTGTCGCTGCCAATACCGTTACAACTGTTTATTCCCTATCCGTCACGTCTGGCGTTTGCTCCGCTGATATTGCCACAGCGCGGGTCATAGTCACCCCCCCTTGTGCCGGAGAAAGACAGAATAGAAATGCAAGTAATCCGAACCAGAACTTAAACAGTAGTTATACAAACTACACTCTATTCCCCAACCCAACTGCCGGTACAGTTGGTGTTTTTCAGCACATAGCAGTTGACGAGTCCGTTTCGGTAAAAGTAATGAACTCTGTAGGTTCGTTATTTTATTCCGGAGTTTTGGCGTTTAAAGGAGGCAAATGCGACCTTAGCCTGACCACCGCACCGCCAGGAACTTACTTTGTTGATTTAGTGAACGCAAAAGGCGAGAAGGAGACTTTCGGAGTAGTTCTGCAAAAATGACCAAAACGGAGAGGACAAAAAACGGGGTTCGGATAGTTCTGAATCCCGTTTTAATTCATAAGCAACCGAACAGGGCTATTTTGCAGTTACAGCAACAATTTCCTTCCACATTCGCTGATGTACATTTTCTATTGGGTGCAGTATGATCCTTTCTGCCCAAAGGTGTGCCTGGTCCAATACCGTTGCGCAATCGCCCACATCGACTTTATGTAGTACTTGCTGGTAATCGGGCACCTTGTTTATCCAGAAAACAGGTGTTAAGCCTTCATAGGATTCAAAGTGAATTTTCTTGTAGTTATACTTAATATCCCAATTGGTATTTTCTACTGGCTGGTAGTTTACGTACGTAGCCGGAGTGCCTAAAAACGACGCATCTATGGCAACAGTACTGCCAAGATTGACCACAAGTTCGGAATGAAACAAAATGTCTTTTAGCAACAGATTGTCTTCTATGGTGGGGTAACTGGATTGCCAGCCGCCATCTCCCGCTGTTCCCCATAGAGGGTCTATCCGGGTTACTATGTCTTTGTTTTGTTCCAGTACCGAGTCGTACCTTTTAGAATGATCCACAGGACAGCGTCTGAACAATACTTTAAAGTTCGAATCGTTTTTCTCATTGTACATGCGTACTTCGTTGCACAAATCCTGTAAATAAACTTCGTCGTGGGGAGACGAAGTAAAATCATCACCCGAGAAGCAGATATACCGTTGGTCGGGGCTAAGCGAGTATCGTTTGAAAAAATCTGCTCTGGGTGTCAGTTCATCCCTGTTATTGTAGGAGGAAAACTGTGGAGTTCCCGTGATACGTATGGTATCCGGATTTGTTCTGGGGTAGTATTTTAGCATCTCGTCATACATATACTGACTCCAGACAAAATAGTAGTCTGATTTATGAATTTTAATGCCTTTGGGCAGATTATCCCAGGAAAAAATATTTGTGATGGATGGAATTCCAAGCTGCTCAGCTGCCAAAACTATTGCAATGTTTGTAACGGCTCTCTGATTGGCAAACAAGACAGCATCGGGTTTTTCCTCGTCCAGAATTGCACAAAAACTTTGAAAAATAGCAGATTTTCTGGCAGCAGAATACATCCGTTCCTCAATCTTTAATATGCCGTCTTCAGTTGTTGCCCGCACCAACTCAAACTTCTTGAATGTTTTTTTGACAAAATCCTTAAAATTGCTTGGTGGCCGGTCGAAACTATACCTTTTGTATATATCGTTGTTGAATTTTCTGGCATATAGATTCTGCTCCGCATTGGATTTTATACCTTTCAGTAAATCTACGTATGCCGGAACAGGTAACTTTGGATAGGAGATGACGCGGCATCCGCGTGTCTCAAAATCAAAAGGTACGTTTTTTAGTATGACGACTTCGAACCCGTTGGACGCTGCAAGAGTGAGAAAATTCGAATAGAGGAAATTCCTGCAACCAACGCCATCCGATAAATAAATAAGAAGCTTTTTTTTCATGCCGTTCCTGGAAATAGTATGTTTGTATTTATTGCCTGCACTTCCCGAAGGGGAATGCATTGCAATCATATCTTGGTAATGCTTGCGGTCGCCCCAATATGTCTTCGTTCGAAATGTCTCGTGCTTCGACATTAAACGAAAACAGGCAACCCTGTTCTGTCAATATTTTCTCCGTTGTTTCATTAAAAGAATGAAATCCTCCGTAAGGATAACAAAATGTTTTCACTTTGGGGTCGGAAATTACTTGCTCCAACTCCAAAAACGACCCCTTTATTTCGTCTGATTGTTCCGCTTCAGAAAGTTTCGACATTACAAAGTGGTTTCGCGAATGGCTGCCAATTATCATGTCATTCAATGCCATTTCCCGGAGCATTTCAGGGCTTGCATAAAAATCATGAAATTTTTTGTCGGGGCCAAAAAAATCAAACATTAAAGTGTCTAGTATCTGTGAACGGTATTCGTAACCAATGGTGTAATTCAAGGTCCGTTTGAACGCGAGTGTCGCCTCGCTATTGGATTGACTTTTGTAGGTGTCCCCCGTAAATTCCTTTCTCCCGATATCGGTCAGCATTTCCAGAGTCACCAATTTATTCAGGCTGTTAGTCAATACCTCTGCATCAAAACCGCCAAGTAGCAGGTGAATGCGATGTACATCCAAAATCTGTCCAGAAAAATTTTTTGTGGGTACATAAAATATTCCCCAAAGGTTTCTCTTTTTTAAAGCGGGGTAAACAAATTTATAATGGTCCGCCACACCGTCATCAAACGTCAACACCACACCTTCCGGAACCATACCCGTTTTAAAGGATGCTAAAAATTCTTCTTTTTTTACAAAACCATACTCCTTCCCGAAAAAATCAAGTTGCTGTTCAAAATCATCTATGTGCAAATGCTTGAAGTGCGGCAGCGTCTCCACATCCTCCCGTACATAATGGTACATGATAGCCTTCATATAATAGACATTGATTTAGTAATGAATCAGTTTTAATTAATTTTATTCGGTCTGTCTTGATCAGTGTCTCCTTTAAAAAAAACATAGCGTTTGTCTGTAGCGGAAAGTACAGCATACCTGATCTTCATATTTTTTGGCTCAAATGGTTCAAAGTACTCTGGAATAGTCTCTGTTGCAGATTTTAAACAGAATCCCATCTTTTCGAAAACCTGACTTTCCCAGCCTGCATTCAGACAATCTACGTATTCGGCACCTTCCTTTTTTAATATGTTAATCCAATCGTTGGTACAATCTACGGCATCGTATATGTCACCCCATATATCCACAATTCGCAGGCAAGTGGAATTGTCAGTTTTTACTTTCCTATACACGATCAGAGCTACCCCACCATTATTCATTGTCATCCGGAGGAAAAGGTATTGATACCACGGGTGCTTTTTATATCTGTTAATAATGAATTCAATATTTTTTTCTGGTAGATAGCCGGGATTTTGCCAGTCAAAACCAGAAGGGTCATCTATAGGAAGCAACCGATTTTGGGTGCCAGAATCAGTAATTTTCGGCAAGCGAAGGTTGGAAGCGATTTTGGCCTCGATGGCTGGATTCGAAATGTAAAAATGATTCATTTCCCCAGTTTGGTATCCCAGCCAATTGTAGAGCGGGATAACCTGTTCGTTGATTCCCAAAACACCGATCGAATGCGGTTCAAGCTTTTCTTCAAGATAACTCAACAAACCCAGACCGATTCCCGGTCTAAGGCCCGGCCTTTCGTCAACTTTCCATAGCGACAGCCAAATTTGTCGGCCATGTTTCAGTGTAGGGTCAAATTTCCATAGAGGAATAAATCCAAGAATCCCTACAAACTCGCCAGTAGTTTCCAACACCGCCACCACATAATTCAGAAACTCCATCCCGTCCTCATGATGCTGCCACAGCAAAAGATCCTTACTTCGTGACAATACATGACTGGCTTTCCATTTTTCGTGTAGAAAGTTTTGTAATTTTTCAATTTCGTCTAAACGGCAAAAGCGTATTTCGAGCATGCGTTGTAAAAAGCCAGAGTGTGCCAAAAATACGTTTTGTAGTTCGATTTTAAGTGTGTCCCGTTTCGTAAATTTAAGTTTTGGTAAAAGATCCTGTCTCCGGGTAGTCTCCCGTAGGGGACTCCCCGGTACCAATTCCCATTACCAATTTCAGACGAAATTCCCCCAGGCAGAAATAAACATTAGCACATTAGAAATTAGCACATTAAAAATCGGTATTCCTGTCTCCGGGTAGTCTCCCGTAGGGGACTCCCCGGTACCAGTTCCCATTACCAATTTCAGGCGAAATTCCCCCAGACAGAAATAAACATTAGTAAATTGTAAATATGTATCACAGGGTGACTACGCGTGCGGGTACGTATTTCCAGATTCCGGTCTCCGGATAGTCTTGTCATCCGCACAATCTAAAAAGCGCTCCTCTGCTCGCGGTCGTTCTTGTCTTAAATATGCAATATTTACATTATGTAATTATTTGTTTTACTAACGTATTCTTTGCACCTTTGATTTCGATTAGTCAGAAGCAGAATGGTTTTCAGCAGTATTGTCTTTTTATTTTACTTCCTACCCCTGTTTTTTCTATTTTATTATCTCGCCGATAAAAAATATAAGAATGCCGTAATTTTAATTGGCAGTATTTTTTTCTATTCCTGGGGAGCCCCTCGCTTTATATTCGTAATTCTTGGCACGACGGTCGTGGATTTTTATGTGGTTCGAAAAATGGCTTCGAGTACCCAAAAAGCGCTCCGGACCGCTTTGCTCTGTCTGTCGTTGTCAATAAATCTGGGTCTCTTATTCTATTTTAAATACAGCTATTTCACTGTAGAAAATATAAATCATGTATCGGCGCTTTTCGGTATTAAGAGTATTGTCTGGGTAAAAGTAATACTGCCGCTGGGCATCTCGTTCTACACCTTCGAGACCCTTACCTATGTCATCGACGTGTACAATGAACTCCACGAACCTCTTAAAAAATTCTGGGACTACCAGATGTACATCATACTATTCCCCAAACTCATTGCCGGCCCAATTATCAGGTACAACGACTTTGCAGACCAGATCTACGACCATGCCGACCATGAAACCTCCGAAAACAGCCTTCGTGGACTGTATAGATTTGGCATCGGACTCGGTAAGAAAGCACTCATTGCCAACGCCATGGGCGCCGCCGCAGATACCATATTCGATATTCCCTACGAACATCTGGGTACTGCCACAGCCTGGTTTGGCGCTATTAGCTATACTTTTCAAATGTATTTTGATTTCTCAGGTTACTCCGATATGGCAATCGGTCTCGGACTCATGATGGGATTCCGGTTTCCGGAGAATTTTAATAATCCGTTTTGCGCTCGCTCGCTCACTGAATTCTGGCAAAAATGGCATATTACCCTCGGCAAGTGGTTGTACAGTTATTTATTCGTGCCAATGGGTATACAATTATACCATTCCCGGAGGCTCAACTGGATCCATGAACATTTATACCTGCCTGTCGTCGGCAGGGACTCCGACACTAAGCTAAGGGTCTATTTCAATCTCTGGTTTCTCTTTGTAGTCTGCGGATTATGGCATGGCGCCGCCTGGGGGTTTATAATTTGGGGTGCTTACCACGGCGTGTTTATCGTCCTGGAGCAAATGTTTTTGGGTAAGTGGCTACAAAAGCTTGGCAAATTTGCCGCATTGTATACATTCATAGTCGTTACGATTGGTCTGGTTTTTTTCAAGATCGAATATTTTCATCCGGCACTAGGTTTTCTGAAGAAGATGTTTACCCTCAATGCGGACACAAACTCATGGAAACCCGACAATATCTATTTTACCACTTTGGCGTTTGCTATATTTTTCACCTTTTTTGCACTTAGTAAATTAGGTGAGCGCATACAGCAAAAAATATTTTATGCAAACTACTCATTGAGGCTACACTACCTCATGGCCTCCATTTTTGTAGTATTGTTCATCATGTCCGCCGCTCGAATCTCCACTGCATCGTTTAATCCTTTTATCTACTTCAGATTTTAGCACATGGGAGAAACAAAAGCACGGCGCATTATCCTTTTTGTACTGTTGGCGTTCCTGTTCGTGCCGTTGATACAGCACAAATTTTTGGTGTTTCAGGTCGACAAGCTAAAAGGTGCGGTGGTCACAAATGCAGATACTTCATTTACACTTAGTAGTTGGTGGAACGGTACCTACCAGCAACAAAAAACATTATTCCTGAACGATGATGAGGCTTTGCGTCCAACGCTGGTAAGGCTAAACAACCAGTTTGACTATTCTATATTTCAGAAGGTACACGCCCGCGAGGTGGTACTTGGAAAGGACGATTATCTGTTCGAAAACGCATACATCAACGAGTACTACGGATTAGATTATTTGGGCGACGAAGAGGTGAACAGAGAAATCGGGATGCTCAAAAAAATTCAGGATACTTTAGAGCGTCTGGGCAAGACTTTTGTGTATGTCTATGGCGGTTCTAAAGCATATTATTATCCCGATAAATTGCCTTCTGACCGCAAGCCCCAAAACCGACCCGCGAAAACCAACTATTCCGAATTCAGAAGATTGGGTGACTCGGTTGGACTTCATCAGGTTGACTTCAATAGTTGGATCGTCAGCAAAAAGGATACAAGCCGTTTTTTATTGTACAACAGGCAGGGCACACATTGGACAGTTTATGGCTCCCTTTTGGCCACTGATAGTCTTATTAGGTATATCGAAAAAAGAAGAAGTATCATCACGCCAGAAATTGCTTGGAATACCGTCAAAGTATCCGATACGGCCCAGGGTACAGATGATGATATAGCATCCGGGCTCAATCTCTTTACAAAATTGAAAAAAGAAAACATGGCATACCCGGATGTATACTACCGACATGACGGAACCCGCACCCGACCCAAGGCCATTTACATCGGCGACAGCTATATGTGGACCCTATTGCGGGACCACCTTATGCAGGAGGTGAATTCTGATTTTTATGTTTGGTATTATTTCGTGGATTCACACACACTTAAATCATTGCGCGGAGAGGAGCCAATGCAACCCGTAGCCGATATAGACTGGGCCGGTGCGCTCGAAAAAACGGAATGTGTAATAGTTATGTATTCCCCTCCAAACTTCAAAGGGTTTAGTTATCACGGCGCCTTCCTCTATCAGATCTACGAACATTTTTATCCCCCCCAAAAATAATCAGGTGAGAAGTCTGGGGGATCTCATTGAGGTGCGTCGCCGCAATGTATTTTCCCTGCTTCCGTAGCGGCGCAAACAAGAAAAAAAATGGCCGCCTTTCGGGCGGCCATTTTGCTAAAAATCTAAATTGCTTATTTACCAATAGACCTGCGGATCACATTCAGCGCGCCGCCGGCTTTAAACCATTCGATCTGCTGTTCGTTGTAAGTATGGTTCACCTTGATGCTGTCCTTGCTGCCATCTTTGTGTCTCCGGGTAGTCTCCCGTAGGGGACTCCCCCGAGAAGTGCCAAGTGCGTGCGGAATTCATTACTGTTTTTGATACTAGGTATTAATACTCATTTTTGCCAGTTGCTAATGTGTAAATTTGAGTCTGTGTTAACTCGTTTCTCATATCGGCTCGTTCTGGTTGTATGCTGGCTATTGTGTAGCCTCGGCGCCCGCCCGTTTCCGAAGGGCGGGGACACGGTATTGATAAACAGGGCTATTCAGCAAGCACAAAAAGCTACAGACCCCGATATTTCTATCCGTGAGCTGGATAGCTTGTATCACCTTAGCGTAGACAGGGATTTTGCAGATGGTGCCTTTGTGTCGCTGATGTCGAAAGGTATCCGGTATTTTGAAAAAGACGAATACGAAAATGCAAGGGCTGCCTACTCGGATGCTATGCCATGGGCACGCAAAAGCACGCAGAAAGATGCAGTGGCTTGGGTGTACAATAATATAGGAGATGCCTATGTGAGCGAGGGTGAGTATGTAAAGGCATCAGATTTTTTGTATCGGGCGCTTGCAGAGATCAAGCGGCTTCCACCAGGCCCGTATCATACCGCCGCCAATATCTACAACAACCTTGGCATCGTGAATCAACGCCTGAATCTGCCCGGCAAGGCGCTTGAGTTTTACGATCTGGCCGAGCAAACCGCGTTAAGTGGCAAGCTGGACTACCAATTGGCCAATGCTTACGAGCTAAAGGGCAGTTATTATATAGAGAAACACCAGCCCGACAGTGCAAGAAAGTACTTTGAACTCGAACTGTCTATTGGTACCCGCCTTAACAGGGCCGACTTGAAAGCATTTGTAAACTACCAGCTTGGCAATACCTATATAGAGTATGGCAACTACGCGAAAGCCGCCGCGTTTCTGGAGACCGCCATAGTTTTGGCTACCAACGAATACAACTACGTAGTGATCGATGCCCGCCTTTCATTGGGCGAGCTTTACCGGCGCACTCGCGAATACCGGAAAGCAGAGCAAATATTGCTCCTGGCCCTTGCCGACGCACGCGCCCACAATATGAAAGACTATTACCTGAAGGGCTATGCACACCTGATAGACGTGTACCGAACATCGGGCGACCTGAAAAATGCGGTTCGATACATGGATACGCTGGCTGCATACAAGGATACCCTTGTAAATAGTGAGAAAGCAAAGGCGATCATTCAAATTGAATTGCGGACCGCTACCGAAGCAAAAGACCGCCAACTGGCGGAGAATAAATTGCTGATAGCACAGCAACAGGCTAAGATTTTTAAGAAGAATGTAACCATTGGAATAATAGCTTTTGCGGTCATCCTTACCGGGCTGCTGTTGCTCATGCTTATTTTCAGGCAACGTCACAAAGAGTATCTGCAGGCGGAGCAAATAAAAATTCTAAAGCATGAAAACACCATCAGTATGCTAAATGGCGTGATTCAGGGCGAAGAAAACGAGCGAACCCGTTTGGCAAAAGAACTGCACGATGGTATTGGCGGCAAGCTGGCTGCCGCCATCATGCAACTCAGTTCGCTGGGCAGGGTGAAAACGGACGGAAATGAGCAAAGTAATTTTGACGAGGGTATGGAGCTGCTCGACGACGTAGGGAAGGAACTGCGGGAAACGGCACACAACCTGATGCCCGAAGTGTTGCGCAAGCAAACACTTGACGTGGCTGTGGGCGCTTTTTGCCGGCAAATGGACCGTGGCGGTAACGTAATGGTGCAGTACCAGCATTTCGGAGACTTTATCGATGTGAGTGAACCCATGAAGCTGAATACGTACCGGATCGTTCAGGAATTGCTGCGCAACGCGGTACGCCATGCCGGTGCAAAAAACATTTTGGTGGAGCTTTTGGTCCGCGAGCACACCCTGACCATAACTATAGAAGACGACGGATCTGGTTTTGACCGCGATAAAGTGCAGGAGGGGGTGGGGCTGAAAAGTCTGGCGTCCAGGGTGCAGACCATGAACGGACACTATTCGCTGGAGTCTGAACCGGGCCGCGGTACGTCGGTACACATTGAATTGGAGATATGAAACAGCAATCGGAAATAATAAGTGTGGCGATCGCAGACGATCACCCATTGGTGCAAAAGGGGCTCCAGAATGTGCTGGCGGGGTCTGCGATGTTGCAGATCACAGATTGTTATAGCAATGGCAAAGAACTGCTTGCAGGCCTGAAACAACGGCAACCGGAAGTGCTGCTGTTGGATATACAGATGCCGGGCCAGACCGGCGATGAGTTGGCCGGAATAGTGGGAGAACTCTACCCGAACATAAAGATTATTGCACTCACCAATCTCGACAACATCTTTTATGTAAAGACCATGATGCGGAAGGGGGTGCTGGGCTATGTGCTAAAGACAGCGCGTGAGGAAATTCTGATCGATGCGATCATGACCGTATGCCGAGGTGAAAAATACATAGAACGCTCCCTTCGTGAAAAGATGATGGACGACCATGTGGCCTCAAAAAAGCAATTGTCAGCCAGCCCGATACTCTCCCGTCGTGAAAAAGAAATTCTGCAACTAATGGCTTCCAGCCTAACCAGCCAGGAAATTGCCGATAAGCTATTCCTCAGCAAACGTACCGTCGAGAACCACCGCCTCAACATCATGACCAAACTTGGCGTGCACAACGCCGCATCGCTGGTAAGTGTGGCTATGAAAATGGGGTTGGTGGAGTAGGATACTGGGTATTTTCTAAGCGAAGAAATTGAGTAATACTACTCAAAAATCAAGTATGTTTCGTAGCCACCTTTACAGGACTAAAACAACCGTGATGAAAAAAATAGTACTACTGGCTGTATTCGTTGCTCTGGTCAAAACAGGCAGCGCGCAGATTACTGCAACCCCTTCCTTTCTTTGTTTTTCGGCGGCTGTTGGCGATACTTCTGTCCCACAGGCGGCGCATATCTTTTTGTCTGGATTCGATACAATATTTCTTGCCTTTTCAGCGCCTCCCGGTTTTCAGATTTCTCGGGACGATACAAACTGGACGTCTTCCATCCCGTTTAGCTCTTTCTATTGTTCTTCGATGCCATTTGATTTCGACTTTGATATTTTAGTGCGATTTTTACCAACTGTAACTGGTGGGTACTACGACACCGTACACTATTATCCAAATGCATCGGTAAGCTTTTCGATACCGGTCATTGGTAACGGGGTTTGTCCCACATCTCCACCTCCACTCCCAGCTACTTATGTATCGGATAGTTTCTCTGCGACTGCTTTGGAGTTCTGTGACAGTATTCAGGTTATCAGCACGATTCCATCGCCTTCTCCCGGACATAGTGTTAGAACAGTATTTACTGACGGTTCGTCCTCGGTAAGTGTACCATTTTCCAGTGATACTGCGATTACGGCGCACCATTACGCGTGTCCGGGGTATTATACCCTGAAGCAGGTGTTATATAATGGCGTTAACCCCGTCGATTCGCTACATTTTAGCCATAACTATATATCCTGCAATACCGTACCATTACAGTTCTACTACGATGGCAATAATAATTGTACATACGACTACGCCGATTACGCCTTATCGTCGCCTGTATTGGTCAGGGTTGATTCAAACGGAGTGCCGGTCGATACCATTTCCGCAACTGCTGGATTTAACTATATCGCCCAAGGTGTTTCTGGCGACGAATATTCGTTCAGGGTCATATCTGCACCGCCCGGTTTGTCAGTGACGTGTCCGTCCAGTGATTCGCTTTCCATTACTTTGCCCAATACAGCAGTTTCGACTTTGCGTTTTGGTTTTTATAGCGTCACTACTGTAGCGAACGATTGGTCGGTAACAGATTATATCGGGCATTCCTTTACAAAGCAAAACTGCCAGCATGGCATTATTTCACCCCGGTATCAATCATATTGTGATCCGTTTCCTTCAGGAACTACGATCAAATTGACGTACAGTCCTAAATACGTTTTGTCCGACGCAAGTTTGCCACTTTTATCGTCTTATGCCAATATCGCTACATTCGATCTGTCCGGCATAAGCAACAGTGGCAACAATCCTTTTTCAATCTATTATGATCTGGCGCCAAGAACGACACCGCTACTGATTGGTGACACTGTTCATAGCGAAGTTCAGATTTTTCCGTTCTCGGGCGATGTGGATACGCTCAATAATACGATGAATCTCATCGACACAGTTGTCGCGGGATATGACCCTAACGAAATATCGGTAAGTCCTTCGTATTGTATTCCGGTCACTTCGGGCACCTCAATTTTGACCTATTCCATAGGCTTTGAAAATACCGGTACCGACACCGCGTTCAACGTCACTGTGCTCGATACATTGTCGACCTTTATCGATCCGACTTCACTTCGTCTGGAGAGTGCTTCCGCACCCATGTACACAACAATCGCCACGGACGGTTCCGGGCATCATATTTTGAAGTTTGATTTCCCGGCAATCAATCTTTTAGATAGCAGCCATCATAATGCTTGTTCGGGGCTGGTACAATTCAGTGTCCGGACACGTCCGGGTCTTACTGACGGTACATTAATCACGAATGAGGCCGGAATTTATTTCGACTACAACCCGGTCGTCATGACCAATAAAGTTACCAATAGGGTAGGTTGCCCGACCGCGGTGCCAGAAATCGGTACTGCGAAAAGCAAAGTCCGTTTATACCCCAACCCGGTTTCACAGATTCTTGTACTTGAAGCCAATGGATTTGATCATGCCATCATCACTAATGTTGTCGGGCAAAAACTGCAGGAGGTAAGGCTGGCCAATGCCCAAACAAGCGTCGATGTATCGAATCTGCCGGGCGGAGTTTATTTCGTCACTGTTTGTGGTGAATCAGGGCAGGAGACGCTGAAGTTTGTGAAAAACTGATACCGCGTTCGCGAAATAATAAAAAACAGAGGTTTATTTTTTGGCTGGAATTAGGCACGGACATCAAGCGTTTCTGGCTATGAAGTTGATTGTAGACAAAACGGTGAACCAATTCAATACTTCACAAATTTTTGATGCTGCAAATCGTTTACACGGATCATATAGGTGCCCGGGGCCAAACCTGAAACATCGAAAAATTCCGTTTGTTCACGACCATCTCGGTATAACAATTCCCTGCCTGAGAGGTCGCAGATCTGGACAAGTTTTATCATTTCCGGAGCTATAATTCTGATGGAGTTTGTAGCCGGATTGGGAACAACAGAAAACTGCGCAAATGAGTTGTCCAAGACTCCTGAATAAGTACCAGCAGTATCAATCACAACGGCGAAGGCAAAGCTTGAGGTGTTGCATAAAGATGATCCCAACGATGTAAGGGATACGAAAAAGGGATAAACTCCTGCGGGTACGCCTGTAGTGCTCCACGAAAATGTACAGGCTGGGTGGGGCGTACCGTTTCCAGTGACAGTAAATGTGGATCCGGCCGGTAGTAAAGTGTCGGTTACAACGATCGCGTTTGTGGTATCGGCCTCAGTTGGATTCATGAATATAGAAAAACTGCCGGTGGTGGGTGGCGTGTGAAAAATATAAGGAGACAGGATTGTTCCGGCGGTCGCAGAGTCGTATGCAACCGTGGGAGGAGCGGAAGAGCCACTTAACACAGTAAACGTCATTTCACGTTGACAGGACCCTACTAAAACGCCAGCGCGGTATTCACGCACATTGTAAACCACAACGTTTCTGTACTGGGCTAACGGATAAAAAGAAACTTGTCCGTTAGTGGAATTGAGGTTGCAAAAATTTGTAAAAATTGGGGTGCCAAGCGGGTTGTATGGTGAATAGCCCGTTAGATAGGTAACAGACGCGCCCGTAGATCCTGCTCCGGTACCGTTTTGTGCATTAGTAAATGAATAGACCAAACTATCACCATCGGGGTCTGCGCCGCCGGGATTGTAGTTGTTGGTAAAGTTTTCTGTAAAGAAAGGTGTGGCGATATTGGTGAAGGCGGTAGATGAATTTGGTCCAGCAAGGTCATTCAGTGTGTCAATTAGCTGGACAAGTGTGTTCTGGGCGTTTACGATATTAGTGATCACTGCTGCCCGGGCAGACGTAGAGCCCGGGTTCATGTCGCCCGTGTAGATAAATCGCCAATAGCGCGAATGCGAGGGCACGGTGTAAGTGCCGGAATAGGTATACCTTTTTACCCCGGGTATGGCGAAAGCCATATTGACACACTGCGTGGAGTCTGAACAAAACGGAGAGACGACCAGACCCGAATCGGGTGGCACGATATTAAGGTGTATTGACGCAACATACCGGTTGGTATCACAAATGTAGAGGTGTGCTACACCGATTGGCATGGTCGAGTCGGCAGCATGGGAAGGTTCGCCGCAATCGGAATACAGAACAAGATTTATCTGGTAGGTATCGCCCGTCAGATGAACGTAATTCAGGTCCATGCCCACCACGTGGCTCGCAAAACTTGCCACGCTAAAAAGCAGGGAGCACATAAATGCCAACGCAAAAATTCGGACTTTAGGTTTCTTCATAGATTTTTTGTCTTGATTAATTATCTGTTAGACACACTTGTAGCTAAGATGGTTGGGTTTGAAAGTGGAATGTCAACACTAAGGGAATTTGAACGTTGGCACTTGGAGGTTTTCAAAGCCGGCCATCTTTTTTAGCCAATTCGTATAAATTAAAAATGGCCGCCTTTCGGGCGGCCATTTTGCTGAAAATCTAAATTGCTTATTTACCAATAGACCTGCGGATCACATTCAGCGCGCCGCCGGCTTTAAACCATTCGATCTGCTGTTCGTTGTAAGTATGGTTC
>CAIYJV010000094.1 GCA_903926605.1 uncultured Bacteroidota bacterium | reverse complement strand
TCAATTTGTAGCGCCCATACCTTTCAATTGCAATATTACGATAAAAGATCGGGACAGCAAATTTTATTCCACGCGCCCTACCTCTTTGCAGTGCGTCTGGTCATCATCCTATGGAACAGATATTACTTTTGCGTTAATTGTATGACGAGCGTTTCACTTAAATAATTTGGCTATATTTGCACCAGATAAGGTTTTCTGCGCTTGCATTGCTGATCGAAATAAGCATTTCAATTACTTCAGTGTTCGCTATTTAGCCGACCCCTAATTTCATAACAAAAAAGGATTTAAAAATGCTCCTTGCAGGCACAGCAAATGAAAAGCGAGTCTGCGAAACAAGTAAAATTACGAATGACCACATTTGACGAACTGCACCTGATAAAACCTATACTGGATGCTGTGCGGGCAGAAGGATATGACAGACCCACCCCAATACAGCAAAAAACGATTCCACATATATTGCATGGCAGAGACATATTGGGATGTGCACAAACTGGAACCGGAAAAACAGCAGCATTCGCTTTGCCCATTTTGCAACTCCTCAACGCCAACCCCGCCAGAAATAAAAACATACGGGCACTGATATTGACCCCCACCCGGGAACTGGCCATACAAATAGAAGAGAACATAAAGACTTACGGCAAACATCTGAAGTTAAAACATATAGCCATTTTCGGTGGCGTAACCCAGGGCCGCCAAACAACAGCCCTGCAAGCCGGTATTGACATACTGATCGCCACTCCGGGGCGGCTGTTGGATCTGATGCAACAGGGTTTTATTAGTCTTACGTCCTTGGAGATATTTGTACTGGACGAGGCCGACCGCATGCTGGACATGGGTTTCATTCACGACGTAAAAAAAGTGGTGAGCAAACTGCCGCTGCAACGGCAGTCCCTGTTTTTTTCGGCAACCATGCCCGACACCATCATAAAACTTGCCAACACTATATTGCAAAACCCGGTAGAGGTAGCGGTTACGCCCGTTTCTTCCACAGTGGAGCTCATTACCCAGTCTGTTTACTTTGTAGACAAAAAAGATAAGACCAACCTGCTCATAGATGTGCTGCAGCATACAAAAGCACCGAGATATCTGGTTTTTACCCGCACTAAGCACGGAGCGGATAAATTGGTAAAACAACTGGTGAAGGCCGGCATACAAGCGGCGGCAATACACGGCAACAAGTCGCAGAACGCCCGGCAAAAAGCCCTTGGCGATTTTAAGAACAACCTGCTACGGGTGCTGATAGCCACAGATATTGCCGCACGAGGCATAGACATTGACGACCTGCCATTTGTAGTGAACTATGAACTGCCTACTGTGCCGGAAACCTATGTTCACCGCATAGGCAGGACCGGGCGCGCCGGATTGGATGGTACGGCCATATCGTTTTGTGATACCGAAGAATTGGATGACCTGAAAGGAATACAAAAACTGATAGGATTTAAGTTACCCGTAATATCAAACCACCCGTACAACCATAAAAAATAACTACTTTCACTAACTCGAAAATCAGCAGTTATGAGTGATTCACCTTC